>NZ_FXTM01000007.1 GCF_900182585.1 Balnearium lithotrophicum
AGGTCTCCCAAGACCAATGCACATGTTGAAAGGTTCATACAGACGGTGGAGAAGGAACTGTGGATGATAGAAGGGACTGAGCCGACAGTTGATGAAATGAACAGGAAACTATTTAGGTATCTAAGCTTTTACAACTTCGTTAGGCCTCATCAAGGTCTTGGTTATAAGACTCCAGTAGAGAAGTTTGAGGAATATATTAAAAAACTCCAGGGTGTCCACCATGTATTGAACGAGAACACCCCCTTGACAAGATTTGTAGGAAGTCTATATTTCCTCTTACGCTAAGCGTCCCCATCGTCTAGCCCGGCCTAGGACACCGGCCTTTCACGCCGGCGACGGGGGTTCGAATCCCCCTGGGGACGCCAATTTCAATTGTTGATTGGTCTTCATAATCCCCCCTTTTCCCCCTCCCTCCCCTTTATGGAGAAAGGGGCAGCTGAGGCTGCCCCCTCTTTTTATTAAAATCTAAAAATAATGTAAACTTGAGGTGAAGAGTGAAGAGAGAGGACTTCGGTAACGTTTCCAAACTTGGAAAGCCAACCATTTATGAATTCGAATATAATCCACAGCTCCTTGAAAGGTTTCCAAACAAATTCCCTGACAGAGTATACTGGGTATCCTTTAACTGTCCTGAGTTTACCACTCTTTGCCCCATTACTGGACAGCCCGACTTTGCAACTATTTATATTCAGTACATTCCTGATAAGTGGTTAGTTGAGAGTAAATCTTTAAAGCTCTATCTATTTTCCTTTAGAAACGCCAGGGGATTCCATGAGGATACGGTAAACAAGATAGCAGACGACCTTTTTGAACTTTTGGAGCCCTACTACATAGAGGTGTACGGTGAGTTCAATCCAAGAGGGGGTATATCTATAGACCCTTACGTTCAAAAGTTTAAAGACGTTGACTGGGTAAAGGAAATTGCTAAAGAGCGCTTTAAACTTCACAGAATAACTCCTCCAGAGATTAGGAGGAACCGTGGGTAGAGTCTTTGTAATTGGAGGAAGTAGCGCTTATTTGTTGGAAAAAGAGAACTTCGGGCGAATTATTGAAGTTAAGAGACTTGATACTCCGTACGGTATTTCGAACCCTATTTATAAAATTGAGCATCCGAACGGATTTATCTATCACTTCTTGTCAAGACACGGAGAGAAGGACTACGATACAACAGCACCATTTGTTAACTACAGGGCAAACATATATGCTGCAAAGGAGATAGGTGCTGAAATTGTCGTTTCATGGTCAGGCCCTGGTTCTCTGAGGGAAGATTTTAAACCTGGGGATTTTGTGGTTCCAACGGATGTTCTCGACTTTACAAAAAGTCGAAAATCAACATTCTTTGAAAATGGCGGACTTGGATTTGTAAGGCAAAGTCCTCTTTTTTGTCCTAACGTTAGAAAAGCCCTAATTAGTGTTCTTTCAAATTTAGAACTTCCATTTCATGAAATCGGTGTTTACGTCTGTACAGAGGGACCAAGACTTGAAACCAAAGCTGAAATAAAAATGTTTAAAAATTTAGGAGCAGACCTCGTAGGCATGACCCTCGTTCCTGAAGTCTTCCTTGCAAGGGAGTTAGAACTCTGCTACGGAGCTCTCTGCTATGTTACAAATTATGCAGAGGGAATAAAGAACTATGAGTTTAAAGGGGGAGTCCTCTTTGAAGGGATGTTAAGAGAGGAGGAGAGGAAAAGGGTTGATTTAGCAGTGTCTCAATTTCCCATTATTGTTTTAAAAGTAGTTGAGGAGCTCCAAAAGTCCGATAGAAACTGCCCCTGTTCCCGTCTGATGGAAAGGTACAGGAGGAAAGGAAAAATAGGAAATAATTGGAAAGATTGGCTATTCAAGTTATAAATAAAAAGCCCGCAAGGGCGGGCTCTGTTTTCAAGTCACAATTAAGGTTTAAAGGGCGGCTTTTGCCTTTTCAACAATTACTTTAAAGGCTTCTGGGTCCCTTACAGCAATGTCTGCAAGGATTTTTCTATCAAGTTCAATACCTGCTTTTTTGAGACCGTTAATAAACCTGCTGTAGTTAATTCCAAAGGGTCTAACTGCAGCATTGATACGGGCAATCCAGAGCCTTCTGAAGTCCCTCTTCCTTGTTCTTCTGTGTTGGTATGCGTAGAAGAGAGACTTCATTACAGCAATTTTCATAGTTCTGTAGAGCCTTGAACGGCCTCCAAAGTACCCTTTCGTTAACTTCTTCAGCTTTTTCCTTCTCTTTCTTCTTGGACTGTACTTTACTCTCATTCTACTCCTCCTTTTTGAGCTGCAGGCGCTCCTTCGGAGCTTAGAGCCTGCTTAGCATCCGATTTACATGTAGATTACAAGTTGTTTGTAGTTTGCTGCCTGTGCTCCTTCTAAGTACTTGGCCTTCCTTAACTTTCTTTTCCTCTTCCTGCTCTTTTTAGTAAGGATGTGGCTCTTTCCGGGAGACCAGTGCTTGATTTTTCCCGACGCAGTAACTTTAACCCTTTTAGCTGCAGACCTACGAGTTTTAATCTTAGGCATCCTTCAAGCCTCCTTTACTTTTTAAACGGAGTGGAATTATAGGCTCAATTCTTCTTGGGGGCAAGTATCATTATCATGTCCCTACCTTCCTTCTTTGGCTTTCTCTCCATCTCTGCAATATCCTTAACAGCATCGTATATCTTCAAAAGTTGGGCCTCTCCGAGGTCAACGTGTGCCTGTTCCCTTCCCCTAAACATAACAATTGCCTTAACCTTGTTTCCCTTCTCTAAAAACTTCCTCACCTGTTTAATTCTTACCTGCATATCGTGCTCATCTGTTCTCGGACGAATCTTTACCGTCTTAACTTCAATTGTTTTCTGCCTCTTCTTTGCTTCGTGCATCTTCTTCTGCATCTGGTACTTGTACTTTCCAAAGTCCATTATCCTGCAAACTGGAGGATTGGCATTTGGTGAAACCTCCACAAGGTCAAGCCCTCTCTCTCTGGCCAAGTTTAGAGCTTCCCGCGTAGGCATTACCCCCAACTTTTGACCGTTTTCATCAATGACCAAAACTTCCCTTGCCCTTATTTTCTCGTTCACCCTTGTTTGTTCTAACTTTTTACTAATGGCTAACCTCCTCCATATTGTTTATTTCTTTTCTCTAATTTCCCTTGTGATTTTATCTAAAAATTGGGCAATCTCCATACTTCCAAGCTCCCCTTCCCTCTTTGAACGGACAGAAACTGTCCCAGAATCCTGCTCTTTCTGACCAACTATCAACATGTATGGAATCTTCATTGTTTCTGCCTTTCTAATCTTATAGCCGACCTTTGCACTCTCATCGTCAAGTTTTACTCTGATTCCAGCCTCCTTTAACTTCCTGTAAACTTCATCGGCATAATCTAAGAATTTATCACTAACAGGAATGATTACCACCTGAGTAGGAGCTAACCACGTTGGAAAGAGTCCAGCATAGTGCTCTATGAGAAGACCTATAAATCTCTCTATACTTCCCATTATGGCCCTGTGAACCATAACAGGTCTCTTCTTCTGTCCGTCCCTGTCAACGTAGGTCAAATCGAACCTTTCTGGGAGGTTAAAGTCAACCTGAATGGTAGGACCGTCCCACTTTCTACCGATTGCATCTAAAACCGCTATGTCAATCTTAGGCCCGTAAAAGGCTCCATCCCCTTCAACGATGTTATAGTCAAATCCCCTCTCCTTTAGTGCCTCTATCAGGGCGTTCGTTGCGTGTTCCCATGCTTCGTCACTTCCGATGTACTTTTCAGGCTTTGTTCCTATGTTGATTACGTAGTCAAGCTGGAATATCGATAGGAGCTCCATCACGTAGTCAAGAACTCCCTGAATCTCCTCCTTGAGCTGGTCCGGACGGCAGAATATGTGTCCATCGTCCTGAGTAAATCCCCTAACCCTTAACAGGCCATGAAGAGACCCGCTCTTTTCGTACCTGTAAACCGTTCCAAACTCAAAGTACCTTATGGGTAAATCCCTGTAACTCCTAACCTGAGACTTGTAAATCAGAATGTGTCCGGGACAGTTCATCGGCTTAACGGCGTACCAGTTTGCCCTCTCTATCTCCTCACACGTGAGAGGAACTTCATCGTTTCCTAATCTCTCCTCTTCATCATGCTCAACAACGGGAACAAAGAACATGTTTTCCCTGTAGAAGTTGTAGTGTCCTGATGTCTTCCAGAGGTCGGCCTTCATTATGTGGGGAGTGTAGATACGCTGGTAACCCCTCTTTCTGTGCTCCTCCTCAACCCACCTTTCAATCTCCTGTCTGACAACTGAACCGTTTGGATGCCAGAATACAAGTCCCGGTCCGGCCTCCTCGTAGATTCCAAAGAGGTCAAGCTGCTTTCCAAGAATCCTGTGGTCCCTCTTTTTAGCCTCCTCCAACCTGTGAAGGTACTCGTCAAGGTCCTTCTTCTTCCAGAAGGCGGTTCCGTATATCCTCTGGAGCATCTTGTTCCTTGAATCCCCCCTCCAGTAAGCCCCAGCAACAGATAAAAGTTTAAATGCCTTTACAAGGCCAGAGTGTTCAACGTGGGGACCTTTGCAGAGGTCAAAGAAATCCTCTCCCAACCAGTAGATTGTTACTTCCTCATCCTCAGGTATCGATTCAAGAAGTTCCAACTTGTAGGGGTCATCCTTGAAGAGCTCCCTTGCCCTTTCCCTTGATACAACCTCCCTCCTGAAGGGCTCCTTTGACTGGACAATCTTCCTCATCTCCTCTTCTATCTTAGGTAAATCCTCTTCGGATATTGAGACGGGAAGGTCAAAGTCGTAGTAGAAACCCTCCTCTGTTGCAGGTCCTATTCCCAACTTAACGTTATCGTAGCCGTAGATTCTCTTAACGGCCTTTGCAAGGATGTGGGCAGCACTGTGTCTCAGAATTTGAAGGGATTCAGGGTCCTTTTGAGTTATTATTCTTATCCTCCCACTCTCCTTAATGGGAGTGTGGACATCTATTAACTCTCCATTGAAAAGGGCTCCAACGGCGTTTTTCTCTAAACTCTTTGAAATTCTCCCTGCTATCTCTTTAACGTTTGTTTCCCTATCAAACTCCAATTTACTTCCGTCGGGGAGCTCTATAACAATCATTGAAGCCTCTCCTAATAAAAATTTGAATTGCTATTCTACTACTTTTCCTTTTGCTGAAGTCCGTTTGTCAGTACAAAGTTCGTATTAATTTCCCTGTATGTTAAATTTCCTGAATCGTCTATGTAGTACTTTCTCCTATCAGGAACGGTTCTTTCGTAAAGCAGAGTCCTCTCCGCAATATCCCTGAAAATCGGAACTGCAATTTTACTTGCCCAGAGCATGTTTTTAGGAACTTTTGGTTCCACTACCGTTACAACAAGAACGTACTTAGGATTTGTTGAAGGGAAAAAACCTGCAAATGTTGCATTTATTTTTGTCTTATCGTATCCGTGTATCTTGGGGTTGTACCTCAAAGCAGTTCCCGTCTTTCCTCCTACGTAGAAGTTTTCAAACTTTGTTTTTACCCCTGTTCCTCCTTCAACAACCATTGTAAGAATTTTCCTCATTTCCTTAGAAACCTTCTCAGATATTACCCTCCTCTCAGGAACCGGTTTAAATATCTTTAATACTCTACCTTTATCATCAACAACTGCTTTTAAGAAGTGGGGCTTGTAGTAGATTCCACCGTTAACAAGAGCAGAGTAAGCTGCGGCAAGCTGAAGCGTTGTAACCGATATGTTGTGTCCAAAAGTAAGTGTTGCAAAGTCAACATCCCTCCACTTTCTCCAGTCCCTTAAAATTCCCGGACTCTCTCCGGGGAGCTCCACCCCCGTTTTCTCACCAAATCCAAACCTTTTGTAGTAATCGTAGAGTTTCTTCTTACCTAAAAGCTGGCCGACCTGAATAATACCAACGTTATCGGAATACTCTATTATCTCCCAAGCCCTCAGCTTTACATCCCTTCCGTGAAATTCGTTGTGGAAAACTTTGTCTCCAACCTTAAAGTTTGCCGGACAGAAGAAAACCGTATCGGGAGTTATTAATCCCTCGTTCAGTGCCGCAGCTAATACGAGAGGTTTCATTACAGAACCGGGTTCGTAAGGAGCTACAGCGTAACGGGGAGTAAGGGGATAACTTTTTTTTGGTTTATCGTAATCGTAGAAGGGCCAGGAGGCAGCAGCTAAGATTTCGCCACTTCTTACATCCATCAAAACTGCATTTATAAAGTCAGGATTCCACTTTTCTCCATACTTAGAAATTATCTCTTCCACAATGTACTGTAGATTTCCATCTATTGTAAGCTCAACGTTCTTTCCCTTCTCCTTTGTAACAAATACCGTAGCCCTCTTCCCCAAGTAAACTTTTCCCCTGTAGTCTTTTTTTCCAGAAAGTTCAATGGGTTTTCCAACTATTAGTTTCTTCTTCTCTAAGTAGTATTCAAGTCCAGATATTCCCTCTCCAAACGGACTTGTAATCCCCACAACTGTTGAACCAACGCTGTAGGGGTAGACCCTCTTATATTCCGTTGTAAAACCTAAGAGGTCTGGATAGGGAACCTTAAAGGGATTTTCCTTAGACAGGAAAAAGTAAATTCTTAAAGCAAGTCTAACGGCCCTTGATGCCTCATCAATCGGAAGGGATAGGTTCTTTTTTAGCCAAATAAAGGATACTTTAACCCTACCTCTCTTGGTATTTACCGTAATGTATCCCTTTTTGTACGCTCTTTCTAAATCGGATTTCCTTATTTGTGAAAGGGGAGATAATAGCTTTAAGATTTTCTCAAGGGAAATTCCCTTCTTTTCTGCGTACACTTTTAACGTATCTCTATCCCTTAGAATTATTCTCTTAAAAAGTTCTCTATCCTTTATGTAGAGAGGTCTTACATAGAAGGAGACAACTTTTTGGCTTGCAGCTAAAATCGTTCCGTTTCTATCCAATATGTCTCCCCTGGGAGGGGATATCTTTATCCTTCCTTCAAACTGTTTGGAGACCTTGTTTATCCAGTAATCACCTTTAAAGTAGGAGAGCTCCAATATTCTGACCGAGTAGAGAAGAACCAACAGAAGGGAAAAGAACAAAAAATTGTTTAGCCTTTCATCCTTAAACGGTTTGAAAAATTTGTGTATCCTTTCAAAAAACTTTAGAATAGACCTAAATTTCATCTAAGATACTTCACCTCATTTTCATGGAGCAATTTTAAATCCTTAGTTTCATTGTCAACCGATTTTGGCTTAACCAATCTGTAAAACTCAATGTTCAACCTCTTGTTTTCGTTCTTCAAACGCCCAATTTCCCCAATTAATGAGGAAATTCTGGCCTCCGCCTTTGTACATTCGGACCTTATCTTTACAACTTTGAAGGCAAGTATCAAGAAGACAGAGATTGATAAAAGAACAGTTAAAATGCAGAGCTTATCGAAAATTTCCCTTACGTATCTTTTCATATTAACCGACAGATATATATTTTCCACTAAACAGCGCCTGTAGCTCAGCTGGATAGAGCCCAGGACTCCGGATCCTGGCGTCGCGGGTTCGAATCCCGCCAGGCGCACCACTATTCCTTTTTAGCCTGCCTTACTACAGTTTCAGGAATATCAACGGGATAGTTACCATCAAAACAGGCAGTACAGTAGTCCTCCCAACTTCCTCCGGCAGCCTCTATCATACCCTCAATCGATAAATAACCCAACGAATCGGCCTCTATATATCGGCAAATTTCATCAACTGAGTGGGTTGAAGCTATTAACTGGTCCTTTGTCGGAGTATCTATTCCAAAGTAGCACGGCCATTTTGTTGGAGGTGAGCTTATCCTCATGTGAACCTCTTTAGCTCCGGCCTCCCTAATCATCCTAACAATTTTTCTGCTTGTGGTTCCCCTAACGATGGAATCATCAATTACAACAACCCTCTTTCCCTTTAGGAGCTCCGGAACGGGATTTAGTTTAACCTTAACTCCAATATCCCTCATCTTCTGCTGTGGTTTTATAAACGTTCTACCAACGTAGTGGTTCCTTATAAGACCAAGCTCAAATGGAATTCCACTCTCCTGAGAGTATCCTAAAGAAGGAACGACACCGGAATCTGGAACGGGTATAACTACATCTGCATCAACAGGGTGTTCCTTTGCCAGTTTCCTTCCAAAGGCTTTCCTTACCTCGTAAACGCTCCTTCCGAAGATTTTACTGTCCGGTCTTGCAAAGTAGACAAACTCAAAGATACACTGGGAGCGCTTGGCACTTTCAAATGCCGGTATCCTGTAAGACTTCATTTCACCGTTCTCTATAAGGACAACCTCTCCAGGCTCAACGTCCCTTATGTACTTAGCTCCTATTAGGTCAAATGCACAGGTCTCAGACGCAAAAACGGGACTTCCGTCAAGCTCTCCCATACACAGGGGACGGAATCCCCATGGGTCCCTAATCGCAATTAACTTTTTATTGGTCATGACAAGTAGTGAATAGGCACCCTTTAGTTTGGAGAGTGCGTCCATCAACCTTTCGAGGAATCTCCTCTTCTTTGACTTAACGATTAGATGAACAATAACCTCTGAATCGGTTGTTCCCCTAAAGATGGAGCCTTCATCCTCTAACTTTTCCCGGAGCTCCCAAGCGTTAACAAGGTTCCCGTTGTGAGCTATTGCCATCTGTCCCAACTTGTAGGAAACAACGATTGGCTGAACGTTGTCTGGGGAATCTGAGGCTCCGGATGTTGAGTATCTGTTGTGTCCTATCGCTACGTGCCCGGTTAAACTGTTTAACCTTTCACTGTTAAAGACGGAAAAAACAAGGCCAAAATCCCTGTGGTAGTCTATTCTGTTTCCATCAGTTACTGCTATTCCCGCACTCTCCTGCCCTCTGTGTTGTAGTGCGTAAAGACCTAAATAGGTGTAGTAAGCAGCATTTGGATTGTTGTATATTCCGAAAATTCCACAGTACTCCTTCATTTTTCCTCTCTAAAGAGCTTTATAGGGCAAGTAATTATACAACTACTATATAATTACTTTACAACTAACGTTCTGGAGGAACTATGGAAAAGAGGGAAAAAATCTACGAAGGAAAAGCAAAGGCTCTATACTCAACAGACAGTGAGAATCTTCTCATAGCCTACTTTAAGGATGACACTACAGCCTTTGATGGAGCAAAAAAGGAGGTTCTTGAGGATAAAGGTATTATAAACTGTGCCATCTCAACGGTTATTTTTGAGTACTTAGAGAAAAACGGAGTAAAGACCCACTTTGTTGAGAGACTGTCTCCAAGGGAAATGCTGGTGAAAAGGTGCGAGATAATTCCCGTTGAGGTTGTTGTTAGAAACGTTGCTGCAGGAAGCTTTTCTAAGAGATACGGAGTAAAGGAAGGAACTCCCCTGAAGGAACCTTTGGTTGAATACTTCTACAAAAACGACGAGCTTCACGACCCGATGGTCTGTCCTCACCACGTCTACCTCTTTGGTTGGGCAGACAGGGAAGAGCTTGGAGAAATGACTAAAACTGCTCTTAAAGTAAACGAGCTTTTGAGAAAGTTCTTTGACGAGATAGACATTCAGTTGGTTGACTTTAAGTTGGAGTTTGGAAGGTGTAACGGTGAGATACTCCTTGCAGACGAGATAACCCCAGATTCGTGCAGGCTCTGGGATAAATCGTCAGGAGAGGTTTTAGACAAGGATAGGTTCAGGAAGGACATGGGAAAGGTAGTTGAAAGTTACAAGGAGGTTTACAGGAGAATAATGGACAGATACGAAAGGGTAGAGGAGTAGATATGAAAAGGGAGCTCCTTGTAAGCAACGTAGATAGGGAAATGAAGATTGCCCTTGAAAAGTACGAAGAGCCAAAGGATATAAGGAGAGTCCTTTCCGGTATGAGGCCAACGGGAAAGCTCCACCTTGGAAACTACTTCGGAGCTCTCAAAACGTGGGTGGAGCTCCAAGAGAAAGCAGAGAGCTTCTTCTTCATAGCTGACTGGCACGCAATAACTACATCCTACCATGACACAAGTGGACTCTCAGAGAACACCGTTGAGATGATGGCCGATTGGCTTGCATCGGGAATTGACCCAGAAAGGAGCACACTCTTTGTTCAATCCTGGGTAAAGGAGCACGCAGAGCTCCACCTCCTCCTTTCAATGATTACTCCCGTTAAGTGGCTCGAGAGGAATCCTACGTACAAGGAGATGATGGAGAACTTAAAGGACAGGGAGCTTGCAACCTACGGATTTTTAGGCTACCCGGTTCTCCAGACTGCAGACATTGTACTCTACAAGGCCGATACCGTTCCAGTTGGAATTGACCAGATTCCACACATAGAGCTCTCAAGGGAAATAACGAGGAGGTTCAACAGGTTTTTTGGAGATATTTTCCCAGAGCCAAGGCCTTACCTGTCAGAAGCTCCAAAGCTTCCCGGACTTGACGGAAGGAAGATGAGTAAGTCTTACGGAAACTGCATCTACCTTTCAGATTCTGAGGAAGAGGTAAACAAGAAGGTAATGTCTATGGTTACAGACCCTGCAAGGGTTAGAAAGACAGACCCCGGACACCCGGAGGTCTGCTCCGTCTTTGCCTACCACAAAATATTTACGCCAGAGGAGAGGGTTAAGGAGATAGAGGAGTCCTGCAGAAGGGGAGAAATTGGATGCGTTCAGTGTAAGAGGGAACTTGCTAAAAACCTCAATAACTTCTTAGAGCCTATAAGGAGCAAGAGGGCAGAGCTCCTTTCCAAAAGGGATGAACTGATAGGTATCTTCAGGGAAGGTTCAAGGAGAGCAAAGAAGGTTGCAGAGAAAACAATGGAAGAAGTTAGGAGAGCAATGAACTTCCTGGAAGGTTAAGTGTGAATAAAAAGGTTAGAATGCAGATAGGAATTTTCCTGTTTCTCCTCTTTCTCCTCTTTCACTACATAGTTCACAGGCACTTTTGAGATGGATAGGATAACGTTAGAGGACATTAAATTTATGAACCTTGCCCTTAGGGAGGCCTACAGGGCCAAGGGAAAAACACTTCCCAACCCTGCAGTTGGTGCTGTAGTTGTAAAGGATGGAAGGGTTATTTCAACCGGCTACCACAAAAGAGCAGGGCTTCCCCACGCTGAGGTTGTTGCATTGGAAAGGGCAGGAGATAGGGCAAGGGGAGCAAGAATCTACGTTACATTAGAACCCTGTAACCACTACGGAAGAACCCCTCCCTGCACAGAAAAAATCATAAGGTCTGGAGTAAAAGAGGTAGTTATAGGAGTCAGAGACCCTAACCCTGAAGCATCGGGGGGAGTTGAGAGATTAAAGGGAGCTGGAATAGAGGTTAAGGTCGGAGTCCTTAAGAAAAGGTGTTTAGAGTTAATAGACGATTTCACAGTTAACGTACTGAAAAACAGGGCATTTTTAAATCTAAAAATTGCGTCAACCTTAGATGGAAGGATTGCCGATAGGAACGGAAACTCAAAGTGGATAACTAACGAGGCTTCAAGGAGATACGTCCAGAGACTTAGAAGCTACCACAATGGAGTTATGGTAGGAATAGGAACTGTTCTAAAGGACAACCCTAAGCTTACGGTCAGGGATTTTCCCGTTGAGAGGCAGCCTTTTGCCGTAGTTGTTGACAGAGAGTTAAGGATTCCCACAAATTGCTACTTGGTCAAAGAGAGGGCAAAGGAACTAATAGTTGTAACCTCCCAAGAGTCCCTCTTGACCTACAAGGCTGGAATTTTAAAGGATTTAGGAGTGAGACTTCTTCCCGTTTTTGACCTCGGGGACAATCTTGACCTTAAGGAAGCTTTGGAGAAGCTCAAATCGGAAGTTGGAATCTATTCCGTTCTGTGTGAGGGAGGGTCAAGACTTGCATACTCTTTACTTTCAGAGAACTTAGTGGACAAGCTTACCCTCTTTTACTCTCCAAAGATTGTTGGAAATGAGGGAGTTCCAATGTTTGGAGGGAATGTCGGGGAGCTCCCTCAGGAGGAGAAGTTTAAACTAATAAGGAGTTCAAGATTTTACTCAGATACCCTATTGGTTTTTATAGATAGGGAACTCTATTATAAAGGATTGCAGACTTAACAAAAACTTTTAAAAATGAGGGTAAGGAAGAAATCTCAGCGTTTAAAAATAAAGAATGAACTTAGTGAGGTTAATATGCTGGGGCTTTTCTTTGTTGACAACAAGGGAAGTAGTTGGATTAATGAAATGAATGAAGTACTTTATGGACAAGAATGTAAAGGTAAACCAGTAGTTTTCTTTTGGTGGCATCAAAAGCCAAAAGGAACTGATAAAACCCTTACCTATCTCCAAAATGAGTTAAAAAAATTTGGATTTTTTCCTATATATGCTAAAACTCAGGATGGATGTTATATGTTTACAGCTGTCGATTTTATTGTTAATCCACTAGAAAATTTTGAAAAAATAAAATCTAGTTGGGGTAAGAAGTATTGCCTTTATAAGTGGAGTTCTCAAGATGAAATTAAAAAGGATATAGAATCAGAAATAGAAGAAAAACAGAAAAAAGATAAAACAGGAATAACTTCAATTCCAAAAGTTCTTTTTGTCATCTCCTGCGTTATTGAAATAGATTGTTCCAAGCAAGTTTTTCATCAAGAAAATATTCGTGCTAATTTAATTCCAATAGAACTCTAGTAACTTGTTGGAATAATAAACATTTAAAGTTTTTGTAAAATCTCAGGAAAAATTTAGAGTGGAGAGGAAAGATGGAATTTGAAGCTGTAATAGGTCTTGAGGTTCATGCCCAGCTTTTAACGGAAACTAAAATCTTCTGCAGCTGTAAGAATGAGTTTGGAGCTCCTCCCAACACAAACGTCTGTCCCGTTTGTCTTGGAATGCCCGGTTCACTTCCGGTTTTAAATAAGAGGGCTGTTGAGTACGCCGTTAAGGCTGCACTGGCACTGAACTGTAAGATAAACAGATACTCCGTTTTTGCCCGTAAGCACTACTTCTATCCCGACCTTCCAAAGGCCTACCAGATTACCCAGTACGAACTCCCCTTCGCCGAAAACGGCTGGATAGAGATAGAGAAGGAGGACGGGACGAAGAAGAGGATAAGAATCAGAAGAATTCACATGGAGGAGGATGCAGGAAAGACGATTCACGGTGAAGGGTTTGACGAAAACTCCTACGTTGACCTAAACAGGGCTGGAACTCCCCTCATCGAAATTGTTTCAGAGCCGGACATATCAACCCCGGAAGAGGCAAGGCTCTACATGCAGAAGCTCAGAGATATCCTCGTCTGGATTGGCGTTAACGATGGAAACTTAGAGGAAGGTTCACTAAGGTGTGATGCAAACGTTTCCATAAGGCCTAAAGGGAGTAAGGAGCTTGGAACGAGAACAGAGATTAAAAACGTAAACTCATTCAGGTTTATCCAAAAGGCCCTTGAGTACGAGATTGAAAGGCAGATAAAGGTCGTTAAGAGCGGAGGTGAGGTAGTCCAGGAGACGAGGCTCTTTGATTCCTCTAAGGGAGTTACAAAGACAATGAGGACCAAGGAGGAGGCCGAGGACTACAGGTACTTCCCAGAACCTGACCTACCTCCTCTCATAATTGATGATGAATGGCTCCAATCGATTAAAGAAAGCCTTCCAGAGCTCCCGGACCAGGTGAAGGAGAGATTTGTCTCAGAATTTGGAATAACACCTTACGATGCAAGTATCTTAGTGAGGGATAGGAACTTAGCTGAGTTCTTTGAAAAAGCAGCAAGAAGTTACAAGGGAGAAGCTAAGAAAGTGGCAAACCTTATAATCTCTGACTACTTAGGAATTCTCAACGAGGAGAAGCTATCAATAGATGAATCCCCCGTTAAGCCTGAGGACATTGCAGAGCTCCTAAATCTTGTCGATAAAGGAACTATCTCCCTTAGGGTTGCAAAGGAGGATGTCCTTCCTGAAATGGTGAAATCTGGAAAGAGTCCCTCTGCAATTGTTGAGGAGAAGGGGCTCGTTCAGATATCAGATGAATCTGCCCTTAAGGAGATAATTAAAAAGGTCGTTTCAAACAACGAAAAGGCCGTCAAACAGTACAGGGAAGGAAACGAAAAGCAGAAGCAGAAGGCAGTTAAGTTTCTGATTGGTCAGGTTATGAAGGAAACGAGGGGTAAAGCCAATCCTAAGTTACTAAACGAGCTAATTCCACAGGTTCTTGAGGAGGGTTAATCGCCCTCCCCTCTTCCCTTTAGGTTCTGGAGTATAAACCTTTTTATTTCCGTTTTTCCCCTTTTAACAAGGCCGTTAAGTGTGTGGTAGTAAAGGAGGGAGAAGAGAGCTACGGCAATCCCCAAGGCTGTAGCCTCAAGGGCAAAGGCTATTCCCTTACTAACAGCAGAAATGTCAGATACCCCCTTTTCAGCCATCGTTTTGAAGGAGTCAATTATTCCAAGAACCGTTCCCAATAGACCCAAGAGAGGAGATGCAGTGATTGAGAACATTAAGATGCCCTTTCCCCTCTCGAGTTTTGAGGAGAAGTTCACGTAGAGGAGCTCCGCTCCTTCATCCTTTGTAACTTCCAACTCCTTCTTAATGAGCTTCTTTTCAGCAGGAAAGGTAAAGAAGAAGTAGAGCAACCTCTCTATAAAGACCGCCGTTGATAAAAAGAAGAGAAAGTAAAGCGTATAGAAAACCAATCTGTGAAAGAACTCTAAGTCCAACGTTACCTCCAAAACTTAAGTATAATAATTTTATACCAATCTCAAGGAGGAAGTTTGTTTATTTTTAAGGAGAGTGATTGTGAGGAAAGACCTGAACTTATAGTTGTTCCCATGGTTGACGTTATGCTGTTTCTCCTTGCATTTTTCGTTCTTATAGCGGGCAGCATTATTCCTGGACTTTCTATGAAGACAAATCCCCCTGAAACTGTTCAAAAAAGTAGTCTAAAGGTAAAGAGGAAGGTCGTTACGGTTGTTATTAGGAGGGACGGAACCATTTACTACGGAAAAGATAGGGTTGACTTTGATACACTTGTGAGGCTCTTTAAAAGTGTAAAGAAACAGACTCCAAATATCTCCCTTGTGGTAGATGCGGACAAGGGAGCTCCCGTTCAATCACTTGTAAATGTAATGGATGCCGCTCAGAAGGCCGGTATAAACTCTGTAGGACTTCTTGCAAAGGAAAAAAATGGAAACTCCCGTTAGGTTAGTTCTTTCGGTTCTAATTGCCCTAATTTTGGAATTTCTCTTTTTTGAAGGAACGATTCTTGCACTGAAGGAGCCGAAGAGGGAGATTAAAAGGGTAATAAGAATAAGCTTGGTTAGGAAAACGGAGGAGATTCATAAGGTTAGAATCGAGAGGGAGAAAGGAGAGGATAAAGTTACAGAAACAAAGATGGAAAAGAACTTAAAAACCAATTTAGAGAGTAAAAGACCTGTCAGGAAGGTTCAAAAGAGGAGCTCCGTCGAAAAAAGGAAAAAAGGAGAAGGGCTTAAACCACTTCAGGGAAATCTCCCGGAGGACTACGTTGAGAGGGTAAAGGAGGCAATTGAGGAGCAGATTTTCTACCCCTTAGAGGCCATTCAAAATGGAATTGAGGGTGAGGTTGTTGTTCAATTTACACTAAACAGGAGCGGAAAGGCAGTTGAGTGTAAACCTCTCTCCGGCAATCCAATCCTGTCTCAGGCCACGTGTATCGCAATTAGAAACGCCAGATTCCCCAAAATTCCGGAAAACATAACGAACGATAAAATCCAGTTCCAGCTCCAGATTAACTATAACCTTAAAAAGGCCGTTAACTATTAAAGGTCAAAAACCTTTCCCGGATTCATAATGTTGTTGGGGTCGAGAGCTTTCTTAACCGCCTTCATCTTCTCAATGGCATCTCCGACTTCCAAGGGCAAGAATTCCTTCTTCATCCAGCCTATACCGTGCTCACCAGAAATTGAACCTTCAAGGCTTATGGTAAACTCAAAAACTTCCCTGACGGCCCTCTCAACCCTCTCCTGTTCGTGAGGTTCGTACATAAAGTTAACGTGTATGTTTCCATCACCGGCGTGGCCGAAGTTTACAACCATGAGGTTGTACTTCTCAGCAATTTTGTAGACTCCCTTTATGAGCTCCGGAATTCTGCTCCTTGGAACTACAACGTCCTCGTTTATCTTCTTAGGCTTCAGCTGAACAATTGCCGGGGAGACAGACCTCCTTGCCATCCAGATTGCTTCCCTTTCACCCTCATCAGACGCCGTCCTTATCTCAGTAGCTCCTGCTTTTTTGCAGACGTTTACCGCCCTGTTTATGAGTTCGTCAACAACGGCTTCGTAACCGTCAACCTCTATTACCAAAAGCCCTTCAGCATAGGTAGGAAGACCTATCTTTGCAAAATTCTCAACTGCAACTATTGAATTTTTATCTAAAAACTCACAGGCTGTGGGTATAACCTTTGCCTTAAACATATCTGCAACAGCCTGAGCTGCCTGTTCAACCTTTGGAAAAATGGCCATTGCAGTCCTAACGGCTTCGGGCTTTGGAATTAGCTTCAGGTAGGCTTTTGTTATAAAGGCTAAAGTTCCTTCAGAGCCCACTATTAGGTCCTTTAAGTTGTACCCTGCAACTGACTTAACGGCTTTTGAGCCAAGCTTTGAAACAGTTCCATCGGGAAAAACCACCTCTAACTGCATAACGTAATCCTTGGTTACGCCGTACTTAACACACCTTGGACCACCGGCGTTTTCGGCAATGTTTCCACCAATCGTTGAGTATTTGTAGCTTGAGGGGTCTGGAGGGTAGAAGAGACCTATTTTTTCAACCTCCTTCTGGAAGTCGTAGGTAACAATCCCTGCTTCAACTAAAGCTCCTAAGTTATCCTCGTCTATCTCTAAAATCCTGTTCATCTTCTCTGTGGAAACAACGATTCCTCCCTCTAAAGGGGCAGCTCCACCTGTGAGGCCAGAACCAGCTCCCCTAGGATAAACGGGAACCTTATTTTCATTTGCATAGGTCAAAATCTTAACAACGTCATTAACAGACTCCGGAAAGACAACAGCATCAGGAACGCCCTTGTAACCTGTAGGGGTTCCGTCGTAGGCGTAGGATAACCTCCACATTTCAGAGGTTCTAACCTTCTCCTTTCCCAATAACTTCTCCAATTCCCTTCCAATATTTTTTGAAACAACTGCCAAGGTTTCCTCCGACTCAGTTTCTATTAAATATTTGCACCTGAAAATTAATTTCAATCTTTCCAAAAGTAAGGAATAAAAACTGCAAGGATTGGAAATACCTCTAATCTTCCCAAAAGCATTTCGACCGATAGAAGGAGCTTGTCAAAACTGGAGAAGAAGGCAAAGTTTCCGGCAGGTCCAACTTTCCCAAGTCCCGGCCCTAAGCTTGTTATACAGGCAATTGATGCGGAAAAAGAGGTTATAAGGTCGTAGCCGGAAAGAGAAATTATCAGACCAAAGAGTACTGTTAGTGAAAAGTAGATGGAGACAAAAGCCCAGATGGCGTTTAGAGTGGATATTTCCAGTGGCTTTCCTCCTAAATTTACTCTGTAAATGAGCCTTGGATGGACCGTTTTTTTGAGCTCCCCATAGGCAGTTTTACCTAAAACTAAGAATCTAAACTGCTTAATTCCTCCTGCTGTTGAACCCGAGGAAGCTCCTATGAGGGAAAGAATCATGATGAGTGCAAGGAGAACGGGAGGCCAGTTTGAATAGTCCGTGGATGCAAAGCCCGTTGTAGAAATTGCAGTTGAAACCTGGAAGAAAGCATACCTTAAGGCCTGAAGCAGGGAACTGTAGTACCCTTCAGAGTAGAGAACCGCTGTAAAGAAGAAAGTCATTATTAAAGCTATTATAAACAAGGACTTTACCTCAGGATAGGAAAAGAAGTACCTAATACTCCTCTTTTTGAAAGCCCTGTAGTATAAGGCTAAGTTTGAGGCTCCAAGTAACATAAACACTGCAATTATCGTTTCAACGAGTGGAGAATGGAATGCCCCGACACTTGCATTCTTTGTAGAGAACCCTCCCGTTGCAACCGTTCCAAATGTATGGGTAACTGCCTCATATAGGTTCATTCCGGCCAGTTTTAAAAGTACTACCTCTGCAACTGTTAAAAAGGAGTAGGCAATCAGTATTGCCTTTGCCACCTCCTTAACCTTTGGAAGTATTTTCTCCTCTACCGCCTTTGACGACTCAAACCTGATAAGCTGTGCTCCCCCAGCCCCAATCGCCGGGAGAATAGAGAGTGAGAAGACGACAAATCCCAATCCCCCAATCCAGTGGGTGGTTGAACGCCAAAGTAGAACGCTCTTTGGTAAAGCCTCAATGTTTGTGAGAATGGATGCTCCAGTCGTTGTAAATCCTGAAACCGATTCAAAGTAGGCATCAGGAAATGACTTAATTGCTCCTGTTTCCATGTAACACATTGCAGAGAGAGCCGGAAAGAGGAACCAGACAAGAACGACAATTAGAATTGCCTCTTTAACAGAAATATCGTTCTTTGGTATTTTGATTTGAAAAGCTAAGAAGTAGAGAGCTCCCATAAAAACCAAAGGAAAGAGAAAGTACTCTGTTAGGCCATCTTGGTAGAGGAATGAGTAAAGTGCAGGAACCAAAAAGGAGAATGAGAGAAAGAAGAGGAGGGTCACAACCTGTTTAAAAACTACACTTAGCCTCAATTCCTACCTCTTTTTTATACATATCAGGACGTCTCCCTTGTGAAGAAGGGTATTTCCCCTCGCAACCTCTGTTCCATTCCTTCCCTTTACGGCCACAACCAAATTACAGAGCTCCGCATCCTTCAACTGCCTTCCATCGTTCTTATCTGAAACCTCCATCTCTATTACTTCTAAATCCTTGGAGAGTTCAAAAATTTCCAAGAACTTCTTCCTGCTGAGCATTCTGTAGACCTTTGAAGCTAACAGTTTCCTAGGAACTATTGGAACATCAATTCCGATTGAGTTAACAATTCCCTCGTACTCGGGATGGAAAATCAGAGAACAGGCTTTTTTAGCTCCAAGCTGTTTTGACAGGATGGAGGATAGGATGTTTGCCTCCTCATCGTCTGTTATTGCTATAACAAGATCTGCCTTATCTATTCCCTCCTCTTTTAGTAGTTCAACATCGGAGATTTCCCCATGGAATACGTCAACCTTAGAAAACTTACCTGCGACCTCCTCGCACCTTTCAAACTCTGGGGAGATGAACTTCACCTTCAGCTGTAGGTTTACAAGCTGAGAAAGGAGCTCCTCAGTAAACTTTGAATAGCCTAAGATAAAAACTAATTTGACAGGTTCGTACTTTATACCTAAAGCCTCTGCAAGTTTGTCTCCGTCCTCTTCCTTAACTGCAACGTAGATAACGTCTCCGGGGTAGAGGAAGTTCTCTCCGGAGGGAATTATCGTTTCCCCTTCCCTCTCAACTGCAACTATTGTAAAGGGGATGTTCCTCCTTATTTTGGAGAGCTCCATAATCTGCTTTCCTGAGAGGGAACTCTCAACGTCAAGTTTGAGCTTAAAGATTATCAGTCCTTCACCCTCAAGCCTTATTGCATCAATGGCAAAGGGATACTTTATCTGGTTTATAACGGCCTGAACGGTTTCTGATAGGATGTTGACAACCTCTGAGCCTAAAAACTCCTTTACAGGTGGAGAGGAAAATGCCTTGTTGCTGACCCTTAAAACGACCTTCTCCTTCTTTAAGAGAGCCCTTACCAACGTCGTTATTGCCACGTTTTTCTCATCGCTCTCTGTAACTACAACAAAGAGGTCTGAATCCTTAACCTGCTTTAAACAGTTAACCTCGGTTGCATCGCAGTTAACTGTTAAAACGTCCAAACTGTGGGAAATGGCCTCAAGCTTTGCACTGTCCATATCAACGACTATTACCTCAAACCCCTCCTTGCTGAGCTTCTTTGCAAGGTAACTTCCTACAACTCCTGCTCCAACAATACAGACCTTCAAATATAATTCCCCCTATGAAAAAGTCACTCTTAAAATCTGCGGGAATTGTATCACTATCAATATTTGGAAGTAGAATCTTAGGACTTGTAAGGGACATAGTAATTGCATCCCTCTTTGGGGCCGGCAGCTTAACCGATACGTTCTTTGTGGCATTTAGAATTCCCAATTTACTCAGAAGAATTTTCGCAGAAGGGGCATTTAGCTCTGCGTTCGTTCCGGCCTTTTCAAAGAAGCTCAACTTTTCAGTTGAGGAGGCCAAACTCTTTGCAGGTCAGTTCTTTTCTATTCTCCTAACCTCCCTGACGTTAACCTTAATTTTTGGCGAGATTTTTTCTCCCCTTATTGTTAAGCTCATAGCTCCGGGTTTTGTAGGAGAGAGGTTGGTCTATGCGGTGAGACTTTTGAGGGAGATGTTTCCCTACATTTTCCTCGTCAGCTTGGTTGCCTTCTACGGGGGAATCTTAAACAGTTTAGAACACTTCTTTGCTCCTGCATTTTCAACAGCCCTTTTCAACCTTTCGTTAATAATCTTTGGAATTACATTAGGAAGGAGTCTCTCTGTTGAATCCCTGGCTATAGGGGTTGTTTTTGGTGGAGCTCTCCAGGTTCTCCTTCAAGTCTACTTTTTAAGGAAGAAGGACTTCTTTGTTAAGCCTATCTTTTCAACTCAAATCTCTGAGGATGTTAGGAGAACGTTAAAGAACACTATTCCCGGGATTTTCAGCTTTGCCGTGAGGCAGGTCTCAATGCTCATAGATACCGTTATAGCCTCCTTTTTGAAGGCAGGTGCAATTTCATACCTATACTATGCAAACAGATTTGTTCAACTGCCCCTTGGAATGTTTGCAATAGGTCTCTCTCAGGTTTTACTTCCAAGGCTCTCTAAGAGAAGTGGAGGGGAATTTAGGGAGGAGCTTAAAACGGGAATTCTCCTCTGCTCTGCAGTAATTGTTCCCTCTGCCGTCGGCTTAATGTTTTTGGGAAAGGCAATCGTTGACCTTGTTTACAACCACGGAGCATTTAACGATGAGAACTTAAACGGAACCTACTACGTCCTTTTGGGTTACTCCTCAGGCCTTTTCTTCTTTTCACTTGAAAAGATAATAACAAATGCTTATTACTCCTTAGAGGAGTTTAAGCTCCCTGTAAAAGTGGCCGGCTACACCCTCACGTTTAACCTGATTGTAGACCTATTTTTCTGTTTTGTTTTAAAGCTTGGAGCTCCCGGTTTGGCCCTCGGAACGAGCTTAACCTCACTTTTAAACGTTCTAACACTCATCTATTTCTTCCGTAAACTCTTTAAAATTGACCTATACAGAACCGTTTTTAGAAGTGGATTAAGGTACCTACTTCTCTCTATTCCCGTCGGAATAGCTGCCTTTTTAGGAAACTCTATTTACTTTCTCCAAAATTCACTTATTTTAAAAGTCTCTGTTCTCTTCCTTACAGTGGTAAGTGCTGCTGCTGTTTACTTCTTGACCCTTTTTATTATGAAGGATGAAATAGTCAAGGTTTTGGAGGAATAGATGCATCCGATACTCTTCAAAATAGGACCCATCACGATTTACACCTACGGGGTTATGGTAGCCTTAGGAATTTTCTTTGGTTCCTGGATTCTCCTAAAGCTTTCAGACAGGGAAGGTATTCCAAGGGAGGATGTTGTTGATACTGCCTTTTGGTCTGTTGTTTCAGGATTCTTAGGGGCCCGACTCTTCTTCTTTATATACAACCCGGAGTACCTTCACCCCTGGTACAGAATACTATTTATATGGCAGGGTGGGCTTGTCTGGTACGGCGGAGTTCTCTTTGGAGCTCTAACGGCCATCTACTTCATCTACAAGAGGAAAATTCCCGTCTGGAAGTTTGCCGATGTCGTTTCAATTGCCCTATCCGTCGGCTTGGGATTTGGGAGAATTGGCTGCACAATGGCAGGATGCTGTTACGGTAAGGTGTGCCACGCTCCCTTTGCAATTGTCTTTAGAGACCCTCATTCTGCAGCTCCTCTCAACGTTCCCCTCTGGCCGACTGAACCTGTTTCAGCTGCTGCAAACTTCCTCATTGCCGGCATTCTCTACCTGATATACAGGAGGAGGAGATTTCCAGGGGAGGTTTTTGGCTTCTACCTAATCTTCTACGGAATTTTCAGATTTCTCATAGAGTTTGTCAGGGCAACTCCTAAGGAGATATTGGGGACGTTCAGTAACAACCAAATCATTAGTATTATAATGGTCACTGCAGGAATTCTGATTCTCATTTACAGGAAAAAGGAGGAAACATAATGTCAAGGTATGCTTACTTTGAGGGAAAGTTTGTTCCCATTGAAGAGGCAAACATAAATATACAGACAAACTCATTCCACTACGGAACTGCCGTTTTTGAGGGAATAAGGGCTTACTGGAACGAGGAGAAAAATCAGCTCTTTGGTCTGTTCTTTAAGGAGCACTACGAGAGGATGCTTTTAAACTGCAAGATTCTAAACCTTCAGGTTGAAAAGAGTCCTGAGGAGTTGGTGGAAATAACCGTAGAGCTCCTAAGGAAGTGCAACCACAGGGAGGATACGTACATAAGACCTATAGCCTACTTTTCAGACCTCAAAATCTCTCCAAAGCTCATAGGATACAGGACTGAGCTTGCCATCTATACCGTTCCACTTGGAAACTACTTGGACCTGTCGAGGGGACTGAAGGCAAAAACATCAAGCTGGCACAGGATTAACGACACGATGATTCCGGCAAGGTGTAAAGTTGCAGGAGCCTACGTTAACAGTGCCTTTGCAAAGACAGAGGCACTCCTCAACGGATACGATGAGGCCATAATGCTTAATCCCGACGGAACGGTAGCAGAGGGGAGTGGGGAGAACGTTTTCATTGTTAGAAACGGAAGGTTAATAACTACTCCTTCATCATCAAACATTTTAGAGGGAATAACGAGAAATGCAGTAATTGAGATTGCAAAGAGTGAATTGGGAATTGAGGTTGAGGAGAGGCCGATTTTGAGGAGTGAACTCTACGTTGCAGACGAGGCATTCTACACGGGAACTGCAGCACAGGTTGCTCCGATTGTCCAGATTGACCACGTGACGATTGGAAACGGGGAGATTGGGAAGGTTACAAAGGAGCTCCAGAGGGTTTACTTTTCAATCGTTAAAGGAGAGAATGAAAGGTACTCTCACTGGTTAACTCCTGTTTATTAAGGTTTAGGATGAGGATTTACATAGAGGTTCCTAAAGGTAAAACCCTCTATCAGATTCTAAGGGAAAAGGGATTTATGAGGTCCGCCTACTGTGGCGGACGGGGAATATGTGGAAAGTGTACAGTTAAAATCGGCGGTAAGGATGAGGTCTCCTGTTTAGTCTGGGGACCCTTTAAGGGTGAGGTTGAGTTAGATGAGGAGAGGTTAGTTTCAACCGGAGAGAATCTTCCGGACATTGAGGTTGATGAGGATAAAGGGGGATTTGGTCTTGCTGTTGACCTTGGAACTACTGGAGTTGAGGGAGCTCTCTTTGACCTATCAACCGGTAAGTTTCTGAGGAGCCTAAAAACCCTGAACTTTCAATCGGCATTTGGGGCCGATGTAGTTACGAGAGTTGAGCTTTCTAAGGAGAACTATGAAAAGGAGAGGGAGCTCCTTTTAGAAACCCTCTCCTTCCTAATCAAGGAGTTTAACACTCCAATATCTGAAGCTGTTGTAGTTTCCAACCCTGTTATGCAGCACTTTTTGTTGGGAGCTCCAGTTTCTGGATTTGAGAGGTATCCCTTTAAATTAGAAATTGAGGATGAGGTCTACATCAGTGGTAAAGAGTTAGGTTTGGGTGATTTTGAAATCTACGTCCCTCCTCCATTAAAGAACTTTATAGGCTCCGATTTCCTTTCAAACCTCTTGGTTTTGATCCAGGATTACTCTTCCTTTGGCGTTGCAGACCTTGGAACAAACGCAGAGATGGGAATCTGGAAGGAGGAGGAGGGAGTAGCTGCTTCAGTTCCTGCAGGACCAGCCTTTGAGGGAGTGGGACTCTTTTCGGGAATGAGGGCAGTAGAGGGGGCAATCTACAAGGTTTTCTTTGACGGGAGGGAATTTAGGTTCCTAACAATAGGAAATTCAAAACCTCAGGGGATATGTGCGAGCGGATACTTTGACCTGGTCTATCTCCTTAAGAGTTTTAGGGTCTTAACCGGTGAGGGAACGTTCAAGGAGGAAGGGACTCCTCCACTCATAAGGGAAAGGATGAGGGAGATAAACGGAGAAAGGGCTTTCGTTCTGTACGAGGATGAGGAAACTGAAATAGCTCTAACCCAGAGCGATGTTAGAAAGTTTCTCCTTGCAAAGGGCGCAGTTTACGGTGGATTAAAGACACTTTCTGAGAGTTTCGGAAAACCGGAAAAGTTCTTCCTATCCGGAGCTTTTGGAAGCCACATAGACAGAAGGAGCGTGAGGGGATTAAAATTGATTCCTGAGGGGTTTCCTGAGCCTAAAGCCGCCGGAAATTTGGCATTGAGGGGGGGCTCGCTATTACTTGGAAGCTCTAAGTACAGGGATAAATTAAAGGAGATAAAGGAGAGAGTGGAACCAATAGAGCTTGCAACGAACAAAACCTTCGAAAAGGCTTACATAGAGGGAATGGAGATTTGAGGGAGTTAATAAAGGGAAGAAACTTGGTTTATAGGGTTAACCCTAAGGACATTGCCTTTATAAACGCCATCTTTGAGTGGTACCACGAGATTGCAACTGTTAGGACGAGAGACCCGAAGGAAGGACTCATAGAACTCTGGATAGCCCCAGACTTTTTTGATGAGGCAATGAAGGCGGTTGATTACCTGAAGAACTTTGTTGAAAAAATGGAATTTGTTAGAGAGGTAGGAGATGACTGGTGGAGAGAATAGGAGAAGAGGTTTTACCCTCTTAGAACTGATGATTGTAATCGTTATCTTGGGCCTGATAGCCGGCCTTGTAGGATTAAAAATCATAAGGAGGGGTGAGGAGGCAAAGGCAACGTTAACCCAGGTTCAAATGAAAAACATTGAGGAGGCCCTAAAACTTTACAAACTCCACAACTCAATCTATCCGACAACCGAACAGGGGCTTGAGGCCTTAGTTGAAAAACCTGAAACAGAACCAGTTCCTAAAAACTGGAAGGGACCTTACATTGAAAAGGTTCCAACGGATGCATGGGGAAACAAATTTATCTACATATCTGACGGAAAACACTACACCCTTATCTCCCCCGGTCCCGATGGAGAGGAGGGAACGGAGGACGATATAAAGGTCAGCAACTGATGGTAATTTACGGAGTAAACCCGGTAGCTGAGGCGATAAGGGCAGGTTATCCGATTTTAAAAATATACGTAGATGAAAACTTTAAGGACAGGGAAAGGGTTCTTCCCTTAGCAAGGAAGAGTGGAATTAAAGTTCTCAAAACCAATAAGAGAAAGCTTAAGGAAATCTCAAAGACGGAAAAGCACCAGGGAATAGTTGCCGTCGTCTCTCCCGTAGAGCCAAGGGAATTTGAGGAGCTCTTAGAGCTGACCATTAGTGAAAACGGATACCTGATTTTCTTGGACAGGATTGAAGACCCTCACAACTTAGGGGCAATCTTCAGGTCTGCAGACGCCTTTAGGGCTACAGGAATAGTAATACCGAAGGACAGGAGTGCAACGATAACCGATACCGTGGTAAAGGCCTCAACGGGAGCTCTCTTCTACGTTCCCTTCTCCGTTGTAAACAGCTTTTCCCATGCACTAAAGAAGTTTAAAGAGGCCGGAGGCTGGCTGATAGGCCTTGAAAAGGGAGGAAAGCCTTTAAGTAAATTTAACTTTCCTTTTCCCTTAGGTTTGGTTGTCGGCTCTGAGGGGAAAGGAATATCGAAAACGACGTTAAAATTAGTGGATGAAGTTGTTGAGATTGAAATGGGCGGCCACGTAAACTCCCTCAACGTTTCAAACGCAACCGCTATTGCCCTCTACAGAGTATTCTTGCAGAGGTTTATTTTAAAAACTTAAAGATTAAATTATTTCCTTACCAAACAGAGAATCGGAGGAGAGATGGAAGAGTTAAAGGGTAAGTTGGTCTTTATTCAGTTAGGAGGAGGAGAGGCCTCAGTTCCAACATCAGGAGTTTTAGGGATTGTTGAGGAGATAACACCTGAGGCTGTTAAGTTGAAGGAAGCCGGAGTTTTTGCCCTTCTTCCGACAACAAAGGGAGCTCAGGCAACAATAATGCCGTTGGACCCAACTGCAAACGAGCCCGTAGAGGCTTACCTCTTAAAGTCCCAGATTGCTGCAATCGTTCCCGTTGGAGACAGGTCAAGGTTAAAGGAGTTTCATCAGCAGTTTAAAGCAGCTGCAGCCGGAATAGAGCTCCCATCCTCTGGAGCAATAGACATTTCAAAACTTAAGGAATTCACTAAAGGAGGAAACAAGGGAGGGCTCTCCATAACTTAAGGGGGAGCTCTCCTTTTGGAGCTGACCTTGAACCTATCCTACGAGGACATCCTCTTTTCCATTCCGTTTCCCTGTGCCGTTTTAAACTCAAATGGAGAAATTTTAACGGTAAATCAAAAGTTTGAAAGCCTTACAAATAAATCGGTGAAGTTTTTAAAGGGAAGGAAAATCTCTCAATTTTTAAGTTGTCAAAATATTGAGGATGCCCTAAGAAGGTCCCTCAGGGAAAACATGGAAATACACGGATTGGATTGTGGAGACTTTGTCGTTTTCATATCACCTCTCTTCAAATCCTCCCAGACGGTAGGAGCCCTCCTCATAGCAAAACCAAAATTGGAATCTCCCTTTGAGAAGGATATTTCCCTATTTTTAAAGGGACTCTCCCACGAAATAAAAAATCCGTTAAGTGGAATAAACGGAGCTGCAAGACTTCTTCTAAAATTAAAGTCTTACGATGAAGAGCTCGTTCAGGTTATTGTTTCTGAGATAAAGAGAATAGAAGGTTTACTTAAAAACATTCTTAAAAGTTTTGACTTTTCGCACTTAAACGTAAAGAAGGAAAACCTAAACAAGATTGTTAAGGAGACCTTTTCACCTTTACAGCACAGGTGTAGAGAAATTGGTATTAATTATTCCCTCTTC
This sequence comes from Balnearium lithotrophicum, assembly GCF_900182585.1. Lineage (NCBI taxonomy): Bacteria > Pseudomonadati > Aquificota > Aquificia > Desulfurobacteriales > Desulfurobacteriaceae > Balnearium > Balnearium lithotrophicum. The sequence continues at coordinate 26,904 of NZ_FXTM01000007.1, forward strand.
TTTGACCCCTCACTTCCGGAGATTCCCGTTGACTCAGAAAAACTTAAACAGGCCCTTTTCAATCTAATGAAGAACAGCATTGAAGCATTAGAAAAAAGTGAAAGGAAGGAGCTTAAAATAGAAACCGGTTATGCGATAAGGCCTTCTGATTTTGCTTATATTAAAATAACTGATTCTGGAATTGGAATGGATGAGGAAACTCTGAAGCGGTTTGGAATTCCATTTTTTACGACGAAGGAAAAGGGTACAGGTATAGGTTCCTTCATAGCAAAGGAGATTGTAAAGGGGCACGGGGGTGAAATATTAGTTGAGAGCTCCCCAAAAAGGGGAACAACCATAACAATTTTAATTCCAATGAAGAGGAAGGGTTGGCAAGAATATTAGTAGTGGATGATGAAAAGAGCATAAGGCTTGTTCTTAAAAAGTACCTACAATCTAAGGGGCATGAGGTATTAGAGGCAAAAAATGGAGTAGAGGCTGTTGAGATAGCAAAGGAAAATCCTCTCGATCTTGTTTTCCTAGACCTTAAAATGCCGGAAAAGGGGGGATTTGAAACGTTAGAGGAGTTAAAGTCAATTCCTACCGTTATTCTAACTGCCTACGGGAACATAGACTACACAGTAAAGGCAATAGACCTCGGAGCTTCAGACTACATAACAAAGCCGTTTTCTTTTGAAGAGATAGATAGGGTAATTGAGAAGTTAATTCCAAGTCACGAAGGTAAGAGTGATTTTCCCGAAGAGACAACGGGAATTGTTGGAAGAAGTAAGAGGATGCAGGAGATTTTCAAAACTATTGCAAAGGTTGCAAAGAGCTCCATAACGGTTCTCATAACGGGAGAGAGTGGAACTGGAAAGGAGGTTATAGCAAGGGCAATTCACAATTACTCCAACAGAAAGAATAAACCCTTCGTTGCAGTTAACTGTGCAGCACTTCCAGAGAATCTCCTTGAGGCGGAGCTCTTTGGTTACGAAAAGGGAGCATTTACCGGAGCGGTTTCTTCAAAAAGGGGGCTCTTTGAACAGGCCGATGGAGGAACGCTCTTTTTAGATGAAATTGGAGAACTCCCCCTCCACCTCCAATCAAAACTTTTGAGGGTTCTTCAGGAAAAGGAGATAAGACCCATTGGAAGTTCTAAGAGCAAGAGAGTGGACGTAAGGATAGTAGCCGCAACAAACAGGAACTTAGAGGAGGAGGTTAAAAAAGGAAACTTCAGGGAGGACCTCTTTTTCAGGCTTAACATAGTTAGGATAGAAATTCCTCCCCTAAGGGAGAGAAGGGAGGATATTATTCCGCTTGCTTACTTCTTTATAAACAAGTTTTCAAAAGAATTTAAGTTAGAACCTAAAGAGCTTTCAAGCGATGCAGTAGACTTCCTCCTCTCCTACGACTTTCCAGGAAACGTTCGTGAGCTTGAAAATATGGTTTTGAGGGCAATGGTTCTCTCATCCTCTCCCGTCCTTACACCTCAGGACTTTAATTTGAGGAGAGGGGAGAGGGTCAATTTGGAAAGTATAATAAGCGACTTTGTTGGAAAGGTCTTTTCGATAGAGCAGAAGGAGGAAAACAACCTTTACGAAATAGTAATAAAAAGCACCGAAAGGGTTTTGATAAGGGAAGTTCTAAAGAGGTGCAACTTTAATCAGGTAAAGGCTTCCAAAATATTGGGAATCCACAGAAATACACTGAGAAGAAAGATTAGGGAATTGAAAATAGAGCTTTGACAAAAATCAATTCAATTATACGTATCTTGGAATATTTTAACCATTAGTATAAATTTAAGATTACGAAGTGTAGATTTTAAGAAAGCAGGTTATACAATGAAATTGACAAATGGTAATAGTTCAAAAAATCAAGTAATTCTTACCCAGGATGGTTCTCCCTTCATCCCTCAGTACCCTTCTGGAATAAACTACGCCAAGTGTACAGGCTGTGGCGAGTGCGTTGAGATATGTCCTCAGAACTGTATAGAACTGATTGAACTTAATGACAGGAAAGTTGCTTCAATAACAAAGATTGAGCTCTGCATAGGGGATGGATTCTGTAAGATTGTCTGTCCTGAGGATGCCTTCCTCTGAGGGATTGGTTGCTCCGGTTCGGAGCAGGAAGTGGAGGTTAACGAAGAGGAGCTCCTGTCTGACGAAAACGGTAACTACGCCTATTTAACGTTTGGAGGTTACCTATACACACCTAAGTATCTAAAGGACATAGACCACCTAAAGTGCCAGAACTGCGAGAGGTGTTTGGAGCTCTGTGAAACGAGGGGAATAGATGAAAATGGAAATATTATTCCGGAGTTTCCTGAAATATGTTCGGGATGTGGCCACTGTGGAAACGTATGTCCTGCACAGAGTATAGAGGCCAAACCTATTCCCCTCAAGGAGATGATAGAGAGGGTAAGGAAAAGGAGAAATACTCGCTAAGAGCAGGTTTTAACTTTTATTCCCCAGTTATCAATTATCTCCATTAAGTTCGGTTTTTCTTTAAGAATTTCCTTAATTTCCCTCAAATTGATAGGATTTTTAGGCCTCAGCTCTACTTTTAGACAGACCGGATTATCAATAAAGTTCTCTAAGGGCTTACCGATTCTGAGGTAAATATCCCGATTTCTAAAGTTGCTCCTTATCATTGTCTTTATCTCACTTTTTGCCCTGTCTTCACTTATTCCCTCTTCTTGAGCAGTATATTTGAGAAATTTCTCAAATATCCCTCTGTTTCTGATAGTCATAGATAAGTAGTCCAATTTCCCCCTGTTTAAAAGGGAGCGATAGGTTGTCCTTCCCTCAAAAATTCTCTCCATCAGGGGATAACTTAAACTACTGAGCTTTACTTTAAATTTAAAATCTCCTAAACCTTCCAACTTTGAGGTTAAATATCCAAACAGGCTGTCTTCAGAGAAGGAATACCCCCCTGCAAGGTTAAAATCCACTTTATTCCCTAAAATCGAGTCAACAAAGGGAAAGTCGAGGGAGAACACGCCATTCTTTACGTAGAAAAAGAACTCGGGAGGAAATTTCTTCTCTCTAAAGGTTGCGGGGAGGTCTATGAATAATTGTCCCAAATAGACGTAAAAGAGGGAGCCCTTTACTGTAAAGTCTGTGAGAACCAAATCGTTAGTTGCCAACTTATACTTAATGTTTGAGTAAAAGACGGCATAGGGAACTTTTGAAAGTCTCCTATCCAACTTTTCCTTTATTTTTGCCGTTGCAAATGTTTCAAGAGCAAAGTACGATGAAATAAGAGCTCCGATAAGGAGAAAAAAAAGGATTAGAGCTCTCCTCATCTAACTCCTCAGTTCCCTACTTATCCTGTGGACAGTTTCAACTAAAAACCTGGCCTTCTTAGGGTCTGTTTGAGGTAGGATGCCATGTCCCAAGTTGAATATGTGTCCTCTTGCCTTTAGTCCTTCCTTTAGGATTTTCCTGACCTTTTCCTCTATCAAACTTTCGTCTGCAAAGAGTGCTACAGGGTCCAAGTTGCCCTGAATAGACTTGTTGATTCTATCAAGGGCAAACGGTATCTCTGTTTTCCAGTCCAAGCCTATAACGTCCACGTTGAGTCTGTTGTTAACCTCTAAAAGGTGTGAGGAGTTTACTCCAAAGTGGATAATTGGAGTTTCAGGGTGGCGTTTCTTTAACTCGTTAACGATTTTCTCTGTGTACGGAAAAACGTACTTTTCATAATCTTCCCTTGATAAAACCCCCATCCAGGAGTCAAAAATCTGAACGAGGTCTACTCCTGCCTTAATCTGAGAGGATAGGTACTCCGTTACAGTTTCTGTGAGCTTTGTCATGAGTAGGTCCCAGAGCTCTATCTTGTTCCACATCGCTGACTTTGCAGCTATGTAGTTTTTGGAGCTCCCTCCCTCCAAAATGTAGCTTGCAAGTGTAAATGGAGCTCCCGAAAAGCCTATGAGAGGTCTATCTGTAAGTTTCTTTTTTATCAACTGGATTGTTTCAAGAACGTAAGGGAGTTCCTTTTCAGGTTCTGGAACTTTTAGCCTTTCAACATCCTCTACTGTTTCGACTTTTGGCTCAAGGACAGGGCCTCTTCCTTCAACAAATCTAACGTCTATTCCCATCTTCTCAATGGGAACTAAGATGTCAGAAAAGAGAATTGCCGCATCAACTCCTATTTCCTCTATCGGAATAAGAGTAACTTCGGCGGCCAGCTCTGGATTTCTACACAAGTCCATAAAGCTCCCGGCTTTTTCCCTTATTCTCCTGTACCTCTCTGAATACCTCCCAGCCTGTCTCATTATCCAAACGGGGGTATAATCCGTTTTCTCTCCCCTTGCAGCCTTCAAAATCGGATGTTCTTTAAGGGACATTAAATTCCTCCACTCTCTTTTTTAGAAAGGTCTAAACCAGGAGACTTAAGACCAATTCTCATTTTTACAGGTACGTAGTTGCAGATAGGGTCCTCCTGCATGTAGTCTCCGTACTTCCAGTAAGCTCTAACCCTGCATCCGTTACATATCTTCACGTATTCACAAACACCACACCTTCCCTTGAACTCCTCAATTTTTCTCATGTCCTGCATTATTTTGGACTCAAACCAGGCTTTATGGAAGGGAACGTCAAATACGTTTACGTCGGATTCTGGAAAGTAACTGCAGGGTCTTAGCCAGCCGTGGCAGTCAATGTAGGCTATCGACTGACCTGCAACGCATCCCTTTCCTCCACCTGTACCGAAAACTAAATTTCTCCTCTTTAAGTCAAGTCCATCCCTTTTTGCATTCTGATAGAAAATCCTGTAGTAGTGAGGAGCACATGTAGGACGGACGAGAATTGTGTTATCCCCCTTTAGGATTAACTCCTTCTCAAGTTCGTAGTGCCAGTTTAACCAGTATTCAGCTTCTTTATCGTTTAAGAGCTCCGCATTTGCCTCCTCACCCCTTCCAACGGGGAGAACTATAAACATGTACCAGGCCTTAGCTCCAAGCTCCCTTGCCTTTTTGTAGACGTTTGGAATGTCAAAGGCGTTTCTCTTAGTAAATGAGGAGTTTATTAAAAACGGAATTCCGTGCTTTCTAAAGAGCTCAGTAGCCCTAACTACACCTTCAAAGGCTCCAGGCTGCTTTCTAAAGTCGTCGTGAATTTCAGGAGTTGAGCCGTCCAACGATAGGGAAACCATCCTTATTCCAACTTCCTTCATCCTTCTGCAGACTTCATCGTCAACCAACGTTCCGTTGGTTGCTATACACATCCTAAATCCAAGTTTCGTTCCGTACTCAGCAAGTTCCCAGATGTCCTCCCTGAGAAGTGGCTCCCCTCCCGTTAAGACAACGGTTGGTTTAGAGAGCTTTGATATATCGTCAAGGAGCCGTTTACCGTCCTCCGTTGAAAAGTCTCCCTGCTCAGACTCAATCGTTGACGAGGAGCGGCAGTGGATACACTGCAAGTTACACCTCCTCGTTATTTCCCAGGCAATCCATTTTGGTAGAAATTCCTCCTTAACAGCCATAAAACAGCTCCTTTAAAAGGTCTTCTGATGCAAATTATAGAGGAATAGTAAAAATTTCAAGAAACTAATCCTCTTTAACGAGAGCCTCTATTTTCTTTTCCTGTTCTGCTGCTGTAAGGGCGTCTATCATCTGGTCTAAGTCACCGTCCAAGAACTCCTGAAGGTTGTAAAGGGTTAACTTTATTCTGTGGTCTGTAACCCTTCCTTCGGGGAAGTTGTAGGTCCTTATCTTCTCACTTCTATCACCACTTCCAACCTGAGAACGCCTTGCAGAGTCAAGTTTTTCCTTCTGCTCCCTCTCGTAGAGCTCCTTAAGCCTTGCCCTCAGAATTTTCATTGCCTTTATTCTGTTCTGAATCTGAGAGCGTTCGTTTGAGCATGTTACAACGATTCCCGTTGGAATGTGAGTTATTCTAACTGCAGAGTCTGTTGTATTGACGTGCTGTCCACCTGCTCCTGATGAACGGTAGGTGTCTATCTTTAAGTCCTTCTCGTTTATTTCAATGTCGACCTCTTCTGCCTCGGGAAGAATTGCAACAGTTGCGGTTGAAGTGTGAATTCTTCCCCCCGATTCAGTAACAGGTATTCTCTGAACCCTGTGAACTCCCGATTCAAACTTTAGCCTTGAGTATGCCCCCTTTCCTGAAATCATCGCAATAACTTCCTTGATACCACCGAGTCCAGTCTCGTTCAGTGATAGAATCTCAACCTTCCACCCTTTTCTCTCGGCGTACCTTGAGTACATCCTAAAGAGGTCCTGAGCAAAGAGAGCTGCCTCCTCTCCACCTGCCCCAGCCCTTATCTCCAAAATGACGTTCTTCTCATCGTTAGGGTCCTTAGGAATGAGGAGCTTCTTTAACTCCTCCTCCAACTTTTCAACCTTGTCCTCCAACTCCTTCTTTTCCTCTTTTGCAAGTTCGACTAACTCCTCATCCTCCTCAGAATCAATAACTTCAATTGCCTCCTCTATTCCTCTCTTTGCGTTTTTGTACTCCATGTAGGTTTCGTATATCGGCTGAAGCTCCTTGTGCTCCTTTGCAAGGGTCTGAAATTTCTTCTGGTCGGAAATAATTTCTGGGTTACTGAGGTTCTTTTCAATCTCCTGGAACTTCTTTACTATATTTTCAAGTCTTGTCTCAATTGCCTTTTCCATACTCTACTCCGGATAAAGTTTTCAAAATAAAAGAATAGCCTATAAAATTAAGGTTGCAATACAGAAAAGTCTGGAGGAACTGTGAAAAAATTAATCCTGACCCTATCTGTTTTCCTCTTTTCGTGCGGAGGTCCTAAGTTTAACGTGGCTTACAAGTACGTTCCCCCAGAGGACAACAAAAACTGTTTAAATAGGTGTAGGGAAGAGTACAATAAATGTAACCTTAACTGTAAGAAGGAGTACCAGAACTGTCTTGACGATGCAAGGAAGAGGGCAGAGGAGATATACAAGAAGGAATTGGAAAACTACAGTAAGGAGCTCTCTGCCTACAATGAGGCTTACACGACCTACCAGAGAGACCTTTTAGAGTGGAACAGGAACTACAGGAAGCTCTACAAGGACTACCTCTTTTTCAAAGAGGAGTGTAAAAAGCACAAGCACGACTACTACATCTGTGACAGGAAGTACCAGTTGGAGGAAGCCCTTGATACGCTCAACAGAACAAAGCCAAATCCTCCGGAAAAACCCAAAAAGCCGAATTTTTCTGAAATTCTCTCGGAGCTCTCATCTTCCTGCAGTATGGACTGTGGATGTGGCGAGAAGTACAGGGTCTGCTTTACATCCTGTGGCGGTAAGGTTATTCCCTACAAGTACTGTGTGAAGAACTGCAAGTAGGAGGAGCTCTATGGAGATAAAAACACACAGGAAAATCGACCAGGAAATTTCTGGAAAGCCCGTTGAGATAGCCCCGGGATATGCAAAGGTTGTTTTAGAGACAAAACCGTTCATGGCAGCAGATGAGAAGGGACTTGTCCACGGAGGGTTTATATTCTCTGCTGCAGACTACGCCGCTATGCTCTCTGTGAACCACCCAAACGTTGTCTTAGGTTTTGCAGAGGTCTCATTTTTAAAGCCTGTGAGGGTTGGAGATACGGTTGAGTTTGTTGCAGAGGGAAAGGGAAAGGAGAAAAAGAGAGTTGTTGAAGTTGTAGGATACAGGAATGGAGAAGAGGTCTTCAAGGGAAGGTTTACCTGCTTCACACCTTCAAAACACGTCCTTGAACGTAAGTAAAGAAATTTTAAACGAGGCAGAAAAGGAAGGAAGTGCAAGGGAGTTTTTCTTCTCCCTTGTTTCCCAGCTTTTAAACTTAAAAAGAAGCGAGATAAAAAAACTCAACCACGAGGAATTAATAAAAAAAATTGTTAAGGAAAATGGACTTGAGAAGTTCTTCTTTCCTTCAAAGTCTAAAAATATCTACTCGGCACTCAGAAAGGCATTTAGGCAGAAAAGGACTTTTGAAGTTGAAACTGAGTGGAACAGGAAGCTCAAAAACTGGAGGGAGGAGTTTGAGGAGAAGTTACACGTGGCTTCAACAAAATACCTCATGAATGTGAAAAGTTGGGAGCTCCTCAAGGAGCTCTACAATGAAGGCTGGATACTTCCCTCTTACGTTGTCAATTTTTGTTTAAATAGAGATTTCATGGAATTTATCTCAGAGATTTCAGAGAATGCAGATTTCTTAAAGGCAAGGGTAGAGAACTGGATTAAACTTTCCCCCTTTAAGAGACGGGAGAAAATAGTAAGGGACATTGTAAAGTCCTACGAGCTGAACTGTTTGGAACTTGGAATATATGCCCTCTTTCCGCTATCTGAGGGAGTCGTCTGGGATACGTTCGTTAAGGAAAACACTCTTGAAGCCGATATTGAACAGTTAATAAGGAAGAGAAACCGTAAGTTTGTAACAATTCAGTACGCCGTTAAGCTGTTGGTGGAGAGAATTTTTCAGGAGGAAAAAATACCCGAGTTTTTAGATTGGATTCCCTTTGTTGACTACAGGGATGGTATTTTAAACAGGCATACAATCCAGCACGGAGTTGCAGTTAACTTTGGAACAAAGGAAAACTTCATAAAACTTTTCCTGTTTGTTGACTTTTTGGCAGAAATTATCGGCTACCTGTTAAATAAAAATTAAATTTCCTAAAATAAGGACACATCAAATTTTTGAGGGTTTTCAAGGAGGATTCAATGTTCTCTCTTCCTGAACACATAAAAAAGGTCCACGTCTACGAACCGGGAAAGCCAGAAGAGGAACTCAAGAGGGAGTTAGGTTTAAGGGAAATTGTCAAATTAGCCTCAAACGAAAATCCCTTAGGTCCTTCTCCCTCTGCGGTTAGGGCAATAATCGAAGACCTTAAAAACCTAAATAGGTACCCCGACGGAAACTCCTACTACTTGAAGGAAAAGCTTTCAAAACACTTAGGAGTGAAGAGGGAGAACATATTTTTAGGTTTAGGGTCAAACGAGGCCTTGGACATCGTTTCAAGGGCTTACTTAAGGCCGGGACTCAATGCCGTTTACAGTGAAAAGTCCTTTGCCGTTTACCCGATAGTCGTTCAGCTTTCAGGAGCCGAACACAAGGTGGTAAAGATGAGGGACAACTACTACATTGACCTTAAGGCACACCTCGATGCCATCGATGAAAATACGGCAGTTGTTTTTCTTGCAAATCCCAACAACCCTACGGGAACGGCATTCTCCAAAAAGGAGTTTGAGGCCTTTTTAAGGGACTTTCCAGACGATGTTTTATTAGTTTTAGATGAGGCCTACTACGAGTATGCCGTTGGAGCCGGCTTTGAAATAGAGAATGGAGTGGATTACATATACGAGAAGAACGTTTTGGTAACGAGGACCTTCTCAAAGATTTACGGACTTGCAGGTTTAAGGTTGGGCTATGCAGTTGGAAGGGAGGAGATAATTGCCGACATGAATAGAATAAGACAGCCCTTCAACGTTACCCGTCCTGCTCAGGTAGGTGGAGCCGCAGCCCTTGACGATAGAATGTTTATAAAGCACTCACAGGTTGTAAATGAGGAGGGTAAGAAGTACCTCTACAACGAGTTTGAAAAGTTAGGTCTTGAGTACGTTCCAACCTATGCCAACTTTATCCTTGTGAAGGTCGGATTTCCAAGCAGGGAAGTTTTCAACAGGCTTTTGAGGAAGGGGGTTATTGTAAGGGCAATGGACGGTTACGGTTTTAACGACCACATAAGAGTAACTGTTGGAACGATGAGGGAAAATATATTTTTTATTAATAAACTAAAGGAAGTTCTTGAGGAACTGAAGGACGAACTATCATGAGAAAACTACTATTGTTGGTAGCTTTTCCTCTTCTACTCTCTCCCTTTGGATGTTCGTGTAAGTGGCAGACAAAGGTTGAGAAGCAGGTTCTAAAGGTTACAGGGGGAAGGTTTACAGTCAAGGTTTACGACGGGGGGAGGTTGGTTGCCCAGTACAAAGGAAAGGGATACGTTTGGTTTGAGGAGACGAAAAACGAAAAGAGACACACCGGTGTTGTGACGTTTAAGGATGAGAACGGTCACATTGTAAGGGTTGGAGCCTTTGGAGGAGTTGTTATAGTAGAGTACGAGTAGGAGGAGGATTGAAAGTAGCTCACATATCCGACAGCCACTTAGGTTACCTTCAGTACAGGTTGGTTGATAGGAGAAACGACTTCCTTAAGGCTTTTAAGCAGGCCGTTGAAAGGGCCATAGATGAGAGAGTTGACCTCATAATTCACACCGGAGACCTGTTTGAAACGTTTCACCCCGACGTATCAACAATCTCTGAGGCAATTTCTGTCTTTAAAGAAATAAAGGATACAGGTATTCCCGTTTTTGCAATTACAGGAAACCACGACAGGGTTCTGAGAAGAGGTTACTCTCCTCCTCATAGAATATTGAAGGACCTTGATTTAATTACCCTTATTGACCCTATTGGAAGCCTTGAGTATAACGGTGTTTTTATTGCAGGAATGAGGTACTTCCCGAGAACATATATGAAGAGTATTAAGGAAAGATTCTTTTCGGAGTTCTCCGAAAAAGCTCAAAAATCCGACTTTTCAATCTTTATGTTCCACCAGGGTTTAGACCAGTACCTCTACTACGACTATGCTTACGAGCTCAACATCTCTGACCTTCCAGATGGGTTTGACTACTACGCTGGAGGCCACGTTCACTCCTTTATAAGAACAGAGTTTAGGGGAGGAGTTCTTTCTTACGCCGGTTCAACGGAGTTTCGCTCAAAGAGGGAAGTTAAGGGTGGAAGGAGGGGATTCAACATATTTAACTTGGAAACTAAAGAGCTCCAGAGGGTAGAACTTTCAAATTTGAGGGAGTTTTTCGTAGTTGAAACTGACGAAGAGAGAGCTCCAAACGACCTCAAAGAGCTATTAGAGAAGGTAAAGTCCTGCAGTGAAAAGCCGGTTGTTTTGATTGACTACACGTACGAAAAGTTAGATATCTACTCGTTGGATAGTCTAATAAGGGAAATAAAGAGAAACTCACTCTATTTGAGGGTTTCGGAGAACAAAAAGATAAGAGAGAGTTCCTACGTTCCGGTGGATACGAGTAAATCCTACAGCGAAATTTACGAGGAGTTTATGAAGGAAAAGGGAGCTCCCGAAGAGGTTTTAGCTTTAGGAAAGCAGATAGTTGAAGGTAACGTAGAGGATGTTCCCCAAATTGTAGAGGGCTTTTTGAAGGAGTTTTTAGGAGAAACGTTTAATGAATTTAAAAAGTTTTCTGAGACCAAGTAGCATTTTAGACCTCCTCTTCCCCTCTTTCTGCTCCGTCTGTGGTTCCTTCTTGATAGGTGAACATAAGTTTGTTTCGTGCTTACCCTGCTGGAAAGAGAATTTTAAAGTATACGAAGGAGAAAAGTGCATCAACTGTGGATTTCCCCTTGAATTTCTACCGGGGGTAAACGGCCTGTGTAGAAGGTGTCTTGAGAGAAGAAGGGAATTTTACTTTGACGGCGTTGAATTTTTTACACTCTACTCTGGTCTTCCTGAGGTTGCACTAAAGGAGCTAAAGTTTTCAAAGGTTAGACCGATTGCCTACGAAGTCGGTAGGGAAATTTCAGAGGATTTACTGGAGAAAATAGAAAAGTGGAAAGTGGATACAGTTATTCCTGTTCCCATTGGAAGTGGGAGATTAAGAGAAAGAGGATTCAATCAGACCGAGGAAATTCTAAAGGGAGCTAAAGTTGAATTTAAAATAGCAGTGGAAAAGGAATTTGAAACAAGGAGGCAGTCGGAGCTCTCAAAAGAGGAGAGGATTGAGAATGTTAAAGGACTTTTTAGGGTTAGGAAAAATTTGAAGAGAGAAGTTTTCGCAAAGAGGGTTCTTGTATTTGACGACGTATTTACAACAGGCTCAACGGTTAACGAAATTTCAAAGGTCTTGAAGGAGAGCGGAGCTCTGTCAGTTTTCGTCTATACCGTATGCTATACACCTCTTCACTGATAGTAGATGCAGGCAACTTTACGGTTTTTGATTTCCTTCAGTTCAACCTTATAGTTTAAACACTCGTTTTTCCTTTTGTAGCACCTTGGGTAAAAAGGACATCCTTTATTTATCGATAATTCCTCAACATTTGGATAAGTTCTTTTACTTCCCGGAACCGACGAGAGCAGGAGCTCTGTATAGGGATGTTTAGGGTCCTCAAGAACATCCTCTGTTCTTCCCTCCTCCAAGATGTAGCCCTTGTACATAACAGCAACCCTATCACTTACTGCCTTAACAACCGGAATTGAGTGAGTTATGAACAGGTATGCCATACCGAGCTCCCTCTGGAGCTCCAAAAAGAGGTTCACAACCTGAGCCTGAACGGAAACATCAAGAGCAGACGTCGGCTCGTCTGCTACGATAACTTCAGGATTTAGAGCAACAGCCCTTGCAATGGCTACCCTCTGTTTTTGCCCTCCTGAAAGCTGGTGAGGATACTTATCGAGAGTTTCTGAGTTAAGCCCTACCCTTTCAAGGAGCTCTAAAGCCTTTTCCCTTAGGTCCCTCTTCTTGGTCAATATTTTATTTATCTTCAAACCCTCTGTAACAATTTCCCAGATTCTCATTCTCGGGTTGAGTGAGCTCTGAGGATTCTGAAAAACTGCCTGAACGTTGACCCTGTAATTTTTATATTCCTTTCCCTTTAAGGTTGATATGTCCTTCCCCTTGAAAAGGACTCTTCCTTCTGTTGGGTTCTCTATGTCAAGGAGAACCTTCCCTAACGTTGATTTTCCGCTTCCGCTCTCCCCTATAAGTCCTAATGTCTCTCCCTTTCTTATCTCTACAGAAATGCCGTTGAGAGCTCCAAACCACTCTTTAACTTTTCCGAAAAAATCCCTCTTTACGGGATAGAGCTTAAAGACGTTTTCCGCCCTTAAAACTTCAGTAGGAGTGCTCTTCATCTGGAAACTTTCCTTCCTTAACTTCCTCTATAAACTTTCTGACAGCGGATTTAGCTTCCCTTCCAAGTTCTGCGTACCTCTTAACAAACTTCGGTTTGAACTCCTCAAACAGACCTACAAGGTCGTGAAAGACCAAAACCTGACCGTTACAGTACCTCCCCGCTCCAATTCCTATAGTAGGAATGGAGAGGCTTTCCGTTATCTCCCTTGCAAGTTCCGAAGGAACCTTTTCAAGGACAACTGCAAATGCTCCTGCCTCCTCAACAGCCCTTGCATCTTCTAAGAGCTTTTTCCTCTCTTCCTCAGTTTTTCCCCTCAGCTTGTAACCCCCGTAAACATTTACACTCTGAGGTTGGAGTCCAATGTGACCTACAACAGGAATTCCGGCATTAACAAGAGCTCTAATCGTTTCAGCGATTTCAACTCCTCCCTCTATTTTTACCGCATCACATCCAGTTTCCTTAAGGGCTCTCCCGGCATTTAAAACAGCATCCCTCGTTCCGGTCTGGTAGGAAAGGAAAGGCATGTCGAATATGACGAGAGCTCTTCTCCTTCCCCTTACAACAGCCTTTGTATGGTGAATCATCTCCTCCATCGTTACAGGGATTGTTGAGGAATACCCCAAGACAACCATTCCTAAGGAATCACCTACTAAGATTCCATCAACTCCTGCCTCATCAACAATCCTTGCTGTTAAGAAGTCGTAAGCAGTTAGAACTGTTATTTTTTCCCCTTTCCTTTTTTTCTCTAAAAACTTGGCAGTAGTTATTCTTTCCATATCAATCTCCAGAACAGTTTCTTACCTCAGAAAGCCATGGAACAAAGGCCTTAATTATTTTGAGGTAACTCTTGTACCTTTCACAAGGTATTTCTCCTCTAATAACTGCCTCCCTCACTTCACATCCCTCCTCCTCTAAGTGGAGGCAGTCTGAAAACTTGCACTCGTACCTTAAAAACTCAGGGAAGTGAAGCCTTACCTCTTCCCTATCCATAAAGTTTAAAGCCTCAACTCTTGAAAATCCTGGAGCATCGCCTATAAAACCCCCTTCAAAGGGAATGAGTCTAACCTCCCTCGTTGTGTGTTTTCCCCTTTCGGTCTTTGAACTAACCTCTCCAACTTTTAAGTCCTCTCCCGTTAGCTCTCTGACTAAGGAGCTCTTTCCTACACCAGATGCTCCTGCAAATATAGAGACAACACCCTTAAGCTCCTCTCTCAGTTCTTCTATTCCCTCTCCACTTTCAGAGCTTGTTGGAATTACCCTGTAGCCTGCACTTCTGTAAATATCAACCCATTTGTCCAGCTCTTTAATCTCTTCTTCATTGAGTAAATCAACCTTGTTGAAGACAACTACAGGATTAACCCCGAGGTAATCGTAAACAACAAGGAGATTATCGAGTAAGTAGTTTTGAAAAGGTGGATTTTTTATAGTTGAAACAATGACAACCTTATCAACGTTGGCTATAGGAGGTCTAATCAGTAGATTTTTTCTGTCCTTTATCCCTTCAATCGCAAAAGTTTCGTTGTCAACAATTCTTCCTTCAACAACATCTCCTGCAAATATTTTATCCCTCTTTCTAACTTTCCCTAATGGAACTCCCCTGTAATGTTTACCTTCCTCCGGAACAAATACCGTTATCTTCTGTCCTGCCCTTTCTACTACAATTCCCTCTGACATGTTTCCTCCAATATTTTTCAATAACTAATTATAGAACGAAGAGATAAAATGGTTGAGAAAACGGGAGTAACGGACAGGGAAAGGGTTTTTGAGGAGCTCCAAAAGGAAGGATACGAAAATCTGTACGTTTGGAGTGGCCCTCCGGGAATCTATTATAACTGGCACATTCACCCCTTTGATGAGGTAAGGTGGATTCTTGAAGGAGAAATAACTATCGGGACAAGAGAAGAGGTATTTCACTTAAAGCCGGGAGATAAACTGAGAGTTCCTGCAGGAACGGAACATTGGGCAGAAGTAGGTGATAAAGGAGTTACCTACGTTTGCGGAACAAAAAGATAGCTGCAGCGAATCGAAATTTTAATGCAAATACTTGAAAACCTTGTAAGACAATTGATTAAGTTGATTTTTTTTGGAGATTTCAAAATTGTAACTGCCAGTTTGCTGCAAAAAACTACCTCTTCAGAACATGTTATAATTGATAAAGTAATTGAAATTCTTTGACTTTGAAGAATATGGATTTTGAGGGTTTTATTTGAACGTAGTGGGATATAAAGAATTTTTAGGCTTTAATTCCATTCTTCCCTGCCTTAGTTTTATTTGAACGTAGTGGGATATAAAGATCAGAAAAGCAACAAGAGCAAAAAACATTACAACAGGTTTTATTTGAACGTAGTGGGATATAAAGTTTGAAGTTGTTTTGGAAGTTCTTGATGAAAGCTAGTTTTATTTGAACGTAGTGGGATATAAAGGTTTCTCCAGTCCTTGATTGCACCCATTATGTTCAGGTTTTATTTGAACGTAGTGGGATATAAAGTTCAGAAGATAGAAAAGGAAGGGCAGGAGTACAGAAGTTTTATTTGAACGTAGTGGGATATAAAGTCGTGAGGTTTTCAGGGTGAAGGTTTTGGAAAAGGTGTTTTATTTGAACGTAGTGGGATATAAAGACGCTTGGGTCTGCAGGAATTGGCGTTAGTGATAGTTTTATTTGAACGTAGTGGGATATAAAGTTGAGAAAGTTCTTTGAGTATTTCATCCTTGACCTGGTTTTATTTGAACGTAGTGGGATATAAAGCCAGATACTTCAGTAACTGTTACGATTGATGGAACGTTTTATTTGAACGTAGTGGGATATAAAGTGCTAAGGAAGATTTAGGCTACGCGAGGGGCTTTTTGTTTTATCTGAACGTAGTGGAACTGAAAATTCTTTAAGTCATTCTATTCCAAGTTCCTTTCAAGACAACTCCTTTTCCTGTAAATAGGGACAGGGATATTTAAAATTGAAGGATGTTCAAGAATTTATTTTCAGAATTAAACTGCCCTCCTTGAGGAGGGCAGGACTTTAATTAGTTATTCAGGCTTTTTCTTGTTTATTTTTACGGGCTTAATGTACTTGTCAACTACATCTTTTGTATTAAAGACGTTAAGCTGCTCAAATAGGAAGTTAAACTTGTTCTTCAAAGCCTCCATCATTGGAGCTTTTACACTCTCTGGCAAGTCCCAAAACTCTTTCTTAAACTTACCAAAAGCCTTTTTCCTTGTTTTATAGATAAACTGCTGTTCTGTCCATCCTTCCTTCCACTCGTTTTTTAGCTCTGTTTTCAACCAGTTGTAGATTTCTTCCTTAAAGTCCTCCGGTAAATAATCGTAGATTATGTTTTGAAAACCGGTTGCAAGGTGAATTTCAGCAGTTTTCACCTCTGGAAACTTGTGGAAGAGCTCATCCGGAAGTGTAGAAGCTCCATGCTGAACTGCGCCAGCCATTGAGTATTTCTTTCTTGCTACCTCTCCGATTCTCTCTAAAACAGAAAAGTCCAACTTCACTTCCGCAACTCTACCATCTGGAAGGGGAATTCCTCCGTGCTCAGTTCCTGTCTGAACGGAAATTTTGCTTATGTGAGGAATGTTCTCACCGTACTTTTTGAGTTCCTCTAAGTATCCTTCCATGAATGCCTCAAACTCCTCAGGAGTTGAGTTTTTACCTCCGATATGGCCTATTTCTCCTCCAACGGAAACCGTAACTCCTTCAGGTTCTATTTCCCTTATGAAGGCCGTCATTTTTGCAGTGTTTATGTAGTTGTGGAACTGCTGTTCCTTCAACGTTGGTTTGCTGTAGTCAACTAACGTTGATGGGTCTATGTCTATGTTGTAGAAATCCGCTTCTATAGCTTCCTTTGTTAGTTTCTTTATATTTTCAAGTTCATTTTCAGGGTTCTCCGAATACTTTTTCGCGTTAAACTGGAAGTGGTCTCCCTGAATAAAGACCGGACCTCGGAATCCTTCTTTTATTGCTGCTGCTAATACACAGGCAGTATACTCTGCAGGTCTTTGGTCTGTATAGCCTATTTCTGACTTAGCAATCTCAAGAATAAACGCCCCAACTTCCTTTTCCACTGCAGTTTTAAAAATCTGTCTCATGACGTCGTAAGTCATTCCTCTTATGTTCATTGCAGGAACGGTAAACCAGAACGGGAGTTCCTCCTTTGCCATTCCCTTTGTGTAAAGGTCGTGGATTGAGGAGGGAACTATTCCAAGGTCTAAGGCAATGGCTCTTATCAGCCAACGGGAGAGTTCTTTTTCCCTGTCTCCTCCAAAAACGGCAGTGTAGATAAGGTTATCAATAACCTCTCTTATCTTTTCCTCATCTTTAACAGAAACACTGTCCTCCTTGATTTCTACCGTTCCATCAACAGTATTTAAAATTTCCTCGTAAGAGAGCTTTCTCATTCTTCCCTCCATCGGTTTTTGTTAGGAAATTTTATCAGTTAAAATTTAAATTGCCATGAAGAGAGTTTCTTTTTTAGTTTTTCTCCTTCTTGCATTGAACCTTTTTAGTTGTGGGGAGAGAAGGGGGATTGTTGTATATCCAACATACAAACACCACTATAGAAGCTGCAAGTATACGTACAGAGTTAAAGGAAAAACTTACTGCGTAAGGAGGAGTTCTAAAGGATTCGTCCAGATAGGTATAGCCTCGTGGTACGGACCGGGATTTCACGGAAGCAGAACGGCAAGTGGTGAAATATACAACATGTACAAGTTAACGGCAGCCCATAAAACCCTTCCGTTAGGAACGTACGTAAAGGTAATAAACCTTGAAAACGGAAGGAGCGTAGTAGTAAAGGTCAACGATAGGGGTCCCTTTGTCAGAGGAAGGATAATCGACCTTTCCTATGCTGCAGCTAAAAAACTCGGAATGTTAAAGAAGGGAACTGCGAAAGTTAAGATAATTGCCCTTGGAAAGAGGGTAGACCACAAATTTGAACCTGAAAACTATGAAGTTGGAAGGTTTTACGTTCAAATTGGTGCATTTAAGAATAAGTTTTACGCCTACAGGTTCAGATGGACAGTTTCAAGAAAACATAGAGTTAAGGTAAGAGTAGTAAAATTGAAAGGTTACTACAGGGTCTTAGCAGGACCTGTTAGTACTTACTCTAAAGCTTTAAGCTTGAAGAAGAGACTTAGAAAGGAGGGATTAAAGGGGTCTTTCATTATCAACCTATAGGGGGAGAAAATGAAAAAACTTTTAGCCTTAATTTCTGTATTGGGTATTCTCTCTTCCTGCGGGGGGAGTCTACAGAGTAGTTCTGGAGCTCCCGATAAAATAAACTATCAGACTACAGACAGGAGTTACCTCGTGTTTGACCCGTTTTCAGGTAAATCAAACCAACCTTTAGGAATTCCTTTTCCAAACGATATCCTTTGGTCTCAGGGGAGCAGAGCTCCAAGCTACGTTTCCTTTGATACCTCGTCAATAACAGACCCGGCTAAAAAGGTTTTGTTTGAGGCTATTAACAAACTTCAGATTCAAGGACTGAGTCCCAATACACCCATATTCATTCCGCTCTCCTCAGAAACTCCAATTGATTTAAATACGCTGAATAATAGATATCTCCTTGTAGATTTGACAGTTTTGGGAGAGCTTCAGCAGAATCCCTCACTTGCAGGCAGTTTAGTCCAGTCAGACAGGCTCTACGTAAGGCAGGAGGGAAGATATCTGAAATTTTACCCCGTTAAGCCATTAGAGGCGGGGCATAAGTACCTATTCATTCTTTTAGACGGAATTAAGGACATACAAGGAAAAACTGTTTTATCACCTCAGATTTACAACGAGATTGAAGGGAAAACTCCCCTTTCAGATGAAAAGCTTGAAGCTCTAAGGCAGAGTTATCAGTACCTCTACGACAACATTTTCCCTGCCGTTTCAAACCTTATAAACGTTGAACTGAATAGGAATACCGTTCTTGAATCCTTTACATTCACTACAGCCAACAAAACACTCTCCGTTTCCGATATTTCAGTAATGAACAAGTTCCTGAGTGGTGAAATTAACGAACTTAAAATTACTGGTCTTCCGTACTCGTCCATAGAGAAAGACTATAGAACCTTTGACAGTGAGGATGTTAATAAATCTCCTCTGTACGGAGTGCTCAAAATAGTTCTATCAAACAATCAGCTCTTAGCACAACTTAGGAACTACAACCTCTTCCCAGCCTTTGATATAACAAAATTGGGAGAACTTTTTGAAAAGGTACAACAAAACGAACAGTTTGACATAAAGGACTACGTTAAGTTTATTCCTGTATTTTTTGGAAACAGGGACAGCTACAACGGAACTGTCTACATATTCCAGCACGGACTTGGGAGCAGTAAAGAACGTGCAGAAAATCTCTTAACTGATATTAATTTACCTGTTGTTGCAATTGACCTTCCATTTCACGGAGACTACACAAAGCTAACGGAAAACAGCAGTTTTGAGTGTGGAGAGGGTAAGTGCTACTTAACGGGAAATGTTGCAAGGAACAGACTCAACGTCTATCAGTCTGTTTTTAACCTTAGGCTTTTGGAGCTCCTTTTAAGAAATGGTGTTTACGATATAGACGGTGATGGAAGTTCTGATAAGGTTAGCCACGTTTACTTTTTAGGTGTTTCAATGGGAGCAATTACAGGTTCAATCTACTCCCACTTTGGAAGTCCTGAAAAGGTTGTTCTTAATGTGGGAGGAGGTAATTACGTGTCAATAATAGATGCTGCAGAAAACGAACTTATAGAGGGACTTCTCAAATCTACGGGAGTTGAGAAAAATACAAACGGTTATGCAGTCCTACTCGGAGTATTCCAGATGATTCTTGACCCTGCAGACCCTGTTTACTTAGGAATCGACAACGGAACAAATGTAATTCTCCAAAATGCCTGCTGCGATACCGTTGTTCCTTTCATTTCGAACAGAGCTCTATCGGAAAGGGTCGGATTTAGTCAATTTACAAGACTATCAACCGATGGAGATTTCCAGAACCCTCCATCCTCTCCTAATTGGTACATATTTGGAGACAGTGAAAACTGGGTTCACCACGGCTTTTTGATTCATACAAATCTTGAAAGTTACCCTGAAGTTCAGGGACACACAACCTTAGAATACGTTGAAAGAGCTGAAAAGGCTGCGAGAAGACAGATTGAGTCATTCTTCAATGGAGGACAGTAATGAAAATTGCCATTCCTGTAGATGAAAACAAACATCCTCTAAATGTCTTTGGTCCTGCACCTTACTTTTTAATTTTTAACACAGAGACTAATGAGAGTTACTTAATTAAAAATGTCTACTCCTGTGGGGGGTGTTCAAGTGGATGCGAGGAAGGAAAGAATGCTGCCGATTTACTCAAGGAAAACGATGTGGATGTCCTCCTGATAGGGGAGATTTCCCGTCCTCCTCTACTTAAACTACTCTCAAAGGGAATTACTGTTTACAGGCTGCCTAAGGGAATTGAGAATATTGACAAAGCAATTCAAAGTCTTAAGGAAGGTAAGACCGAGATAGTTTATTTAAGTTCAGTTTAAGAAGGGGGCACAAAGCCCCCCCGATTAGTCTTCAAGTGTGGAGAGATCCCCTGGATCCATTCCAAGCTCTTTGGCCTTGAGAACACGCCTCATAATTTTTCCACTTCTTGTCTTTGGAAGCTTGTCAACAAACTCAATCTCTGAAGGAACTGCGAGAGCTCCAAGTTCCATTTTAACGTGGTACTTAAGGTCATTCACAAGTTTGTCGGAGGCAGCATAGCCCTCCTTAAGAATTACAAACGCCTTAATCGTCTCTCCCTTAACAGGGTCCGGCTTTCCAATTACTGCAGCTTCTGCAACGGCAGGGTGTGAAACGAGGGCGGATTCAACCTCCATCGTTCCAATTCTATGACCGGATACGTTGATAACGTCGTCTGCCCTTCCAAGAATCATTATGTATCCGTCAGCGTCCTTAACTGCAACGTCCCCCGCAGTGTAGCAGTTTGGAATTGTGTTCCAGTACTGTTCGTACCTCTCTGGATTCTTCCAGATTGTCCTCATCATTGAAGGCCATGGGAACTTAACAACCAAGAATCCACCTTTATCCGTCTCAACGGGATTTCCTTCCCTATCAACAACATCTGCGATTACTCCAGGAACGGGCTTTCCTGCCTTACCAGGCTTCATAGGAAGTCCGTCAATAGTTGTAATCATAACTGCACCTGTCTCTGTCTGCCACCAGGTATCAACAATTGGACACTTCTCCTTGCCGATTACCCTGTAGTACCAGAGCCAAGCCTCAGGGTTTATAGGCTCACCAACAGAACCTAAAAGCCTTAATGATGACAGGTCGTACTTATTGGGCCACTCCTCTCCGGCCCTCATGAACATTCTAATTGCAGTTGGTGCAGTGTAGAAGATGTTTACTCCGTACTTTTCAATGATTCTCCACCAGCGGCCAAAGTCTGGATAGTTTGGAGCTCCCTCAGCTATAACCTGTGTCGCTCCTGCTACTAACGGACCGTAAACTATGTAGCTGTGTCCTGTAATCCATCCCGGGTCAGCTGTACACCAGAAGATATCGTCCTCTTTCAAGTCAAAGACGGTCTTCATTGAGTAGTAGGTACCTACCATGTATCCACCAGTTGTGTGGAGAACTCCCTTTGGCTTACCTGTAGAACCGGAAGTGTAGAGTATAAAGAGAGGGTCTTCAGCGTCCATTACTTCAGGCTCGCAGTAGTCCATGTGACCGTCAATAAACTCATAGAAGTCAATTTCCTTTTCCCCAATCAGGTCAACCTTTGGTTCAAGTCTCCTTAGAACAACAACCTTCTCAACGTAGGGTAGGTCCATAATGGCTTCGTCAACTATTCTCTTTAGGGGAATGGCCCTTCCCCTTCTGATTGTTACGTCGGCAGTAATTACAAGTTTTGCTTCAGCATCCTCAATCCTGTGCCTTAAGGCAGGAACGCTGAATCCCGCGTAAACAACGGAGTGGATTGCCCCAATGCGGGCACAGGCAAGCATTGCTGCAACCTGTTCAACAACGAGGGGCATGTAGATAACAACCCTGTCTCCCTTCTTTATTCTGGCTGCTTTAAGTGCATTTGCAAGTTTGTTGACTAACTTGTAGAGCTCCCCGTAGGTAACAACCTTTTCGTTACCTAACTCATCCTCCCAGAAGAAGGCAACCTTGTTTCTCTTTCCGTTCTTAACGTGCCTGTCCAGTGCGTTTACAGTAATGTTTGTTTTACCGCCTACAAACCACTTTGCATAGGGGTAGTTCCACTCAAGAACCTTTTCCCACTTTTTGTACCAGAAGAGTTCCTCTGCAACACTTGCCCAGAAAGCTTCTGGGTCTTCTTTAAACCTGTTGTACTCGGCCTCATAGTCCTTAACGTTGGCCCTCTCTACAAACTCCTTCGGTGGGTAGATTACATTTTCTTTCTTCAGCAGGTGGTCAAGTTTTTCCTCAGCCATCCTATCCTCCTTATTTTTTAATTTTTAAGATTGCATGCTCTCCTGTAGAACTGTTTTAAATCCAACGTACATTGCTGAAGCACCGCAGAGAATTCCCTCCCATCCGGCAACTGTTTTAATAATAGCAGAGCCTGTAGCATCTCCAAGTGCTAAGAGGAAAAAGAGAATCCAGAGAGTTACAAATACAAACTGGATGTCAAAACTGTGTTTTGTCTTAAAGAGGACAATCCAAAGTAGGAATGTGAAGATTCCCCACATTACGAGGTAGGCGACAATTGCTCCTTTCGTTGGTCCTGCCCACCATCCCCACTTTGACATTAAGAGAAGGGCTACAAGTGTTTCCCAGAAGAGACCGTACGAGGAGAACGCCAGAGCTCCGAAAGTGTTTCCTTTCTTAAACTCCATTATTCCCGCAATAATCTGGGCAAGCCCTCCGTAGAAGATTCCCATTGCAAGAATCATAGTTCCCAGTCCTATTAGACCGGCGTTGTGAAGGTTCAGCAGAACAGTTGTCATACCAAATCCAAAGAGTCCCAACGGAGCTGGGTTTGCAATCCTTCCCTCCATTTCAACACCCCCTTAAAGATTTATTTACCAAAGGTATATTGCTGAGGCCATTAACCTCTCACCGTGTTCAACGTTACCCTCGTAGAGGGTTTCCTGATGGTCCCACTCAAGACCAAAGGTTACATTAGGAGCAAACTTGTATAGAACGTTTCCAAAAGCCCTCCAGTTCTTCTCGTAACTTCCTGCCTTCTTGGCATCGCTATCATCAGGGTCGTCCATACCCGTTCCAACGTTAAAGGATACTTTTTCAAAGGGTTTGAGGCTTAACTGAACAAATCCTCCCTTCGTCTCTAACTCCTCAACGTCCGTCCCATCAAGGTAGTGTGGTTTGGTAAAGACTAAAAAGTCCCTCTTTGTTAATCCCTGTCCTACGTATGCTTCTCCTTTTATTCCCATCGGGAAGAAGAGGTTAAATGGAATGTTCCACTCGGCAGCTATTAAGTAATCATCTACGTTATCCTTGTACCAAACATCAGTTTTGCCGTCGTTGTTAGTATCTTTTCCTATTTCATCACTTCCGTGTCTGTAAGCACCTCCCAATGCTAAGTAGAGAGGTTTTCCTGTTCCAAAAATGTCTCCCCTGTAGAAGACTTTAGCTCCTACCCAAGGCATTCTCATTCCAACTTTGTCCGTTGTTGCAGAGCTCTTCCAGGCCGTTCCCAAAATACCGAATCCGTTTTCAAACGTCTGGGTTACTGTAACCTGAGGAACTCTATCCCATAGGTTACCTGAACCGCCCATGCTCAAAAAGTCAAGGGTTGAGGCCATTTGAGATGCTATAGGGATGTAATCCTGACCAATCCTGATGTTTGTTCCTTGACCGTTGTTCAGGTTAATGTAGGAAAGCCTTATTCTGAATCCTCCGTTGTCATTTCCACTTCCGCCGAGTCCGTAGAAGTCTCCTTCAACCCTTCCGGTTAAATCCCAACCGTTGATGTTTCCACCGTTGATGATAAATCCGATTCTCGTGTCCTTCATGTTAAACGTTGTTCTGTCCTGTCTGTATCCACTTCCTTTTTTGAGGTAGGTTATAAAGGCATCCGTCCCCATGTTGTGGGTGTCGTAGATGGCATCCATTTTTATTTTTCCGTAGATTTTGATACTACTCTTTAAACCTGTCACAGACTTTGCCCCTACCCCCTTTTGAGATTCGAGCTCTTGAAGTCTCTCCTGGAGCTTTGCCATCTGTTCCTGGAGTTTTTGGATTTGAGACTTGAGAGCTTCCACCTCATCCTGGGCAAAGGAAGGAGATACAGAAATGGCCGATACAATGAAAGCTGTGGTAAGTGCTCTTCTCATACCTCCTCCTAAGAAGTTGTTTTTTTCTGAAACAGTGTGTTGCTATAATTGTAACAAAATTTTAAAATTTTGTTATAAGATAGGATTATAAATTTATGTTAAATGAATGCAAAAAACATGTTAAAAAGATGTAAAAAGGGAAAAAATGAGGGTACTTCTTGTAGAGGACGATAGGAGCTTAGCTGAAGAGGTAAAAAGGGTTTTTGAGGATTATGGAATAGATGTAACTTTAGGAACGAGCAGGGACGATATATTCGGTAAAAATGGCTACTCGTTTTTGATATTTGACCTTGCCCTATTAGGAACAAAAGGACTTGAAATCTGCCGTCAAATAAAGGAGGAAAAGGGAATTCCTATTATTGTTTTAAGCTCCATGTGTGATGTAAATACAAAGGTAAAGTGGTTTGAGACGGGAGCAGACGATTTTGTTGTCAAGCCCTTCAGTACGAGGGAGCTCTTTGCCAGAACTCTTGCCATTTATAGAAGGTACAAGGACAAACTAAAAAACAGTTTGGAATTTGAGGGAATTGTCCTAAAACTCAAGGAGGGGAAAATAATTGTAGATGGAAAGAGTGCTCCGCTGACAAAGATAGAACTTGAAATTCTTCGACTTTTAATGAAATATCCCGAGGAGGTTTTAACCAAGGAATTCCTCCTTGAAAAGGTCTGGGGAAGGAAGAAGTGGAACCCGAGAAGTCTCGATGTTTACATATACAGACTAAGAAAGAAGTTGGGAGAGAAAGGAAAACACATAAAAACCCTTACAAACGTCGGTTACATACTAACAAGAAACGTTTAAGCTGGAAGGAGGAGTTTTCTGAGTTCCTTTATTCTGTCCCTAATTTCCGCTGCCCTTTCAAACTCCCAGTTCTTTGCAGCCTCCTTCATTTCCCTTTCAAGTCTCGCTATCTCCTCTAAAAGTTCCGACTCGTTTCTCGGAACTCTTTCTACTCCCTTCTTCCTTAGCTTTTGAAAAACTGTTACTCCTGCATCTTCAAGAATTGATGAATCAATTTTCCTCTCTGCACTCTTTGGGACAATTCCGTGTTTTCTGTTAAACTCCTCCTGAATTCTCCTTCTCCTCTCAGTTTCCTCAATGGCCCTTCTCATTGAGGGAGTAATTCTATCTGCAAAGAGAATTACCTTTCCGTTAACGTTCCTTGCTGCCCTTCCCATTGTTTGAATAAGGGAGGTTGTTGACCTTAAGAATCCCTCCTTGTCTCCATCAAGAACGGCAACCAAAGAGACTTCAGGTAGGTCCAATCCCTCCCTTAAAAGGTTTACACCCACTAAAACGTCAAACTCTCCGGTTCGGAGCTCCCTTATTATTTCAACCCTTTCAACTGAATCAATCTCGGAGTGAAGGTACTTTGCCCTTATTCCCTTCTCAATCAGGTAGTTTGTCAGCTCTTCGGCACTCCTCTTTGTTAGAGTTGTTACTAAGACCCTTTCATCTCTCTTAATTCTCTCCCTTATTTCAGAAATCAGGTAATCTATCTGTCCTTCGGTTGGTTTAACTTCAACTTCTGGGTCTAAAAGACCTGTAGGTCTTATTATCTGCTCAACAACCCTATCCGAAACGGAGAGTTCAAACTCTCCCGGGGTTGCCGAAACGAAAATCGCCTGTGGAACCCTCTCCAAAAACTCCTCAAAGTTTAAAGGTCTGTTGTCGTAGGCTGAGGGAAGTCTGAAACCGTGCTCTATTAGGTTAAACTTCCTTGCCCTGTCTCCTCTCCACATTGCCTTTATCTGTGGAACAGTTACGTGGGATTCGTCAATTATCACTAAGAAGTCTTCCGGAAAGTAGTCAAGGAGGGTAAATGGAGGCTCTCCGGGCTTCCTTCCGTCCAAGTGTCTTGAGTAGTTCTCAATTCCCTTGCAGTGGCCTATTTCTAAAAGGAGCTCCATGTCGTACCTTGTTCTCTGTTCAATTCTCCTTGCCTCAAGCTCCTTTCCCTGACTCAGGAAATAGTTAACTCTTTCCTCAAGCTCTTTCTCTATAGACCTAACTGCTTCAAGAATTCTTGAGTAGGGAGTTGCATAGTGGGAAGCCGGATAGACGGTGTACGAGTTAAACTCTCTCAAGACTTTCTGGTTGAAGTAGTCCAACATAACGATTGAATCAACTTCATCTCCAAAGAGCTCTATCCTTATAAAGTGGTCCTCCTGGTCTGCAGGGTATATATCTATAACGTCTCCCCTGACCTTAAAAATTCCCGGTCTTACGTCGTACTCACTCCTTTCGTAGCCGAGTGTAACCAACTTCCTTATGACTTCGTCCCTCTCTATCTCCTCGCCTCTTTCAAACCTTAATGAGAGATTTCTGTAGTGTTCTGGAGAACCTAAACCGTATATACACGAAACAGAGGAAACAACAATTGTATCGGGACGGGTAAGGAGAGAAACCGTTGCAGAGTGTCGCATCCTGTCAATTACAGGGTTTATCGAGCAGTCCTTCTCAATGTATACGTCCCTACTTGGAATGTAGGCTTCAGGCTGGTAGTAGTCGTAGTAGCTTATGAAGTATTCAATAGCATTGTTTGGAAAGAAGTTCTTCAGTTCGTGGTAGAGCTGTGCAGCAAGGACTTTGTTGTGGGAAATAACCAGTGTAGGCTTTTGAACTCTCTCAATAACCTTTGCTATTGTGAATGTTTTACCGCTTCCAGTTATTCCTAAAAGGGTCTGAAATCTGAGTCCCTTCTCTATACCCTCTGAGAGTTCTCTAATTGCCTTAGGCTGGTCACCTTTAGGCTCAAAAGGGGAGACTACTTTAAACCTTCTCAAGCTTCCTATCCTATAATTAGGTTTTCCGATTAATTTAGACCCTGTTTGGAGATTTGGAATGTTGAGGAGAGCTCTCCTGATTGCCACTTTAACCCTTTCAACAGCCCTTGCTTCAGACCTTAATCTTGGAGTGAAGCTCTACAGTGATGGAATGTACTCATTGGCTGCAAAAACCTTTAGCGAGAACTTAGATTCCCTGAACGATAAAAATTTCAAAAAGTACTACAGATACATTTACCTATCATTTTTAAAATCACAGGATTACAAGGACTTAAAAAGGTTTCTTTCATTCTGGGAAAGGAACTTTCCGGAGTTTTCAAAGGGAGAGCTCCTTGCTCTCAAGTTTATCCTTTCACTAAAAAAGGGAGTTCCTGTTGAGAAAGCATTTCCAGAGAAGGATTTACTATCAATGTCCATAGATAATAAGGTTTCATTCTTTAAAGTCCTCTCTAAATCAGACCTACCCTCTAACGCTATCTATTTCATCTTGTTAAGGTCTGGAAGGAACCTTGAACTGAAGGGAGCCCTCAGGGACAGCGGATTTTTGGAGAGAGCTCTGAAAAGAGCAAGTAAGGAAAACGACTACAAGCTCATAGATTTGATATTTGACACCTACGGGAGATGGTTTAAGGGTAAGGAAGAGGGAGTTCAGTACGTCAGGTACCTTGAGAGAAAGAGGAGGTTTTCGGAGGCCTTAGTTGAAGCTCAAAAACTCTACAAGAAGTACCCCGGCGATAGAACAAGGTTGGAGCTTGCCAGAGCTTACTACCTCAACAAAAAGTACAGTGAGGCAGCTAAACTATTAAAGAATCCCAAAAGTACAGAGGAAAAGTACCTCCTTGCCTGGACCCTTTACAGGTTAGGAAAAGTAGGTGAGATTCCAAAGGTAATAGGACTGAACATTTCCAAACCTAAAGTCCCTGAGAAATTAAAAGCTCTCTTAGACTTCTACTCGGCAGAGTTCGACCTTGATACTTTGAAGAAGTTCTATCCGGAGCTCTACACAAAAGCTCTCATTTTTTCCTTTTCCGATGAAATTCCTGAAGTCGGCTCAAGTGATGACTTAGGATACATCTACTACGAAAGGGGACTCTACAAAAGCTCAGAGGAAGAGTTAAAGAGGGCAGTTCAGAGTCCATCAAATGACCTTTCAACTGCAAGAACCTTGTACCTACTGGGAAAAATAGGAACGATAAACAGTGATGTAGGAAGTGTTGTCTATAGCCAACTGATGGGAAGTTTCCAGAATACTCCCTACTACAGGGCTTCCCTCTTAGATGCGGCTAAGGTTTACCTCATTTCTGGAAGCCCAAACGTCTCAATTAAGCTCCTCGAGTATGCCTACAAGGAGGAGGGAATTAGAACTCCAGAACTCCTCAAACTCTTAGGAATCTCGTACTTTAACGTTGGAAACTATAAAAGGGCAAAGGAGTTTCTAAAAAGGGTTCCTGACGGTGATACTCTAACGCTTTTAGCTATCTGCCAGTACAAGTTGGGAAGTAAAAAGGAAGCCTACAGAACACTAAAGAAGGAAATTAAGAAGTACTCCATTTTTCCCGAGGTAAACGGTGGAAGATTAATTTACCTATCCAAAGTATTAGGAAAGGAGAGAGAACTTACAAAGCTTCCACTTATTTCCCCACTGACAAAAACTATGGCTGCATTTGTATCTAAGAACATAAACTATGCTGAAAAGATATTTAACACCCTTCCCCACAGGGAAAAAACAGCACTTGCTCTCTATCTAACAGAAAGTTACGAGAAGAAAAAACCCCAAAAGAGCATCTTTTATTTAACCTACCTGTTCAATACAGCTTCAAATGAGGAGTTAGAGAGGTTTTCAAAACAGTACATGAACTATCTTTCGTACAGGAGTAAAAACTTTGAGGCGCTAATTTTCAACGACCCCTACTTTATAGCTTACAACCCGGAAAACGTTGGAGCCGATGCTCTGACTCTCATATCTAAGGCGAGGGATTACGAAAGCAACGGAGAATATGGAAAGGCCTACGGTATCTTAAAGCTAACTTTAGAAAAGGTAAATTCCCCTAAGCTAAAAGAACAGATAGCCGAAAGGTTGGTTGAAATAGACCTTAAGCAGAAAAACTACAGGAGAGCTCTGAAGGACATTTCTCTCATTCAGGACTCTGATGTAAAAAACTACCTGCTGTTCAGGACCTACCTCTCCCAAGGGAAACTAATAGATGCATACACCGCAGCCCAGAGCGTAAAGGATATAACAAAAATTCCCGAAAAAGAGAGGGGATACTTCTTAGGAAAGCTTGCTCACTACTACAAGTTGACCGGAAACAAGAATAGAGCTTTAGAAATTTCAAGGGAACTCACCAAATACTTAAGCAGCGTTAACTACGATGATTTAGTTAGCTTGGGGATACTGGCACAGGAAAGTGGAGACCTTGAACTTGCCGAAAAGCTAATAGGAGAAGCTGTTAAAAGAGCAAAGAAGAGGGAGGAAAGAGCAGAATCTCTCTTCTGGAGGGCATCAATTGAAGCTCAAAGGGGGAACGTTGACGGAGCTCTCATAGACTACATGAAGATAGCTTACGAGATAAAGGCTGAACCTTGGAGTTCAACTGCTC
Source organism: Balnearium lithotrophicum (assembly GCF_900182585.1). NCBI lineage: Bacteria > Pseudomonadati > Aquificota > Aquificia > Desulfurobacteriales > Desulfurobacteriaceae > Balnearium > Balnearium lithotrophicum. The sequence continues at coordinate 56,449 of NZ_FXTM01000007.1, forward strand.
TCTACAGGGCTGCTCAACTTTTAGAGAAAAAGGGAGATTACAGACAGGCAGCAAGACTCTACAAGAGGGTCTCTGAGATGAAGAAGGGAACAAAGGAGGGAAAAGAGGCAGAGGAAAGGTTAAAATCTCTCCTGAAAAGATTGAAGAAGGAGGAGTAATGGCTAAAAAGCACAGGTTCTTAAAGATTCTGGCAGACAGAATTGCAGATAATCTCCTTAGGGATGAAATCGTTATAGCTGATAATCCTGAGGAATTTAGGGAGAAAATCTACCAGATTCTCTACGATGACTATAGAACTGAGAAGGAGCTTGAGGAGGAAGCTGAAAAAATTATTCAGGAAAACAGCGATGAGGTTTTCTACAGGGGCGTTTCACTCCACAAGGCAAGAAAACTTATAAAGGAGAAGTTGGCAAAGGAGAGGGGAATACCTGTTGTAGGGAGTCCTCTTTCAAGGGACAAAGCAAACTATTTGGCGGGAAAAATCCTAAAGTTAATTCTCACTGATGATACGCTGGACTACACAGAGGAGAGAGGAGTTATAAGAGGGATTATTGTTAAATCCTTTGAGGAAGTTTCTAAATTGAGGAAAGAGATTGACCAGAGGGTTAGGGAGAAAATAGCTTCCCACTCAAGGCCAATCTACGAAGGAACTCCTGAGTGGTATGCTCTGTACAACAGGTACTACAACGAGGAACTCATAGAGAGGGGATTGCTTGAACCGGAAGAGGAGATGTAAGTTTATCTATCTAATTATCTTCTGGTCCCTCGCCTTCCCTTGGTTCTTCTACAGCTACTTTTTTGGTAAGAACTCTGTTTCGAAATTGAAAGAGCTTCGGGAAACAGAGGCTAAACTGGAAAAGGAACGAAATTTCTGGAAACTCCAGAATGAAATTTTGGAAGAGAAAATAAACCAGATTGAAGCAAACAAAAGGTTCTACTACGAAAAACTTGCAAGAGAGATGTTTTTAAAGGGAAAGGATAACGAAGAGGTGATACTCTTTGTTAAGTAGAATACGAGATTACTTTAAAGCTTACGGTTACTGGAAGGAACCTTTCTTAAATTTTGAATTTTTAGGTAGAATAGATGTAAAATTGGTTCATGAAACATTTTTTCTGAAGGATTATGAGATAAATTCCTCCTACTATCTCTTAGGAAAAAATGTAAGGGACAAAATCGAAGCAAAGAAAGTATTTAAAAACTTAACTAAATCCTGGAAAAATTTTTTAAGTCTGCCCAACGACCACTACTTGACCTGTATTGTTGTTCTGTTTAACTCAAAAGAGGAGTTTCCAATTGATAACTTCTATGAGGAGAAGTTTCTCCTGTTAGGGATAAGAGGGAAAATCGTACTTGTTGGAGGAATTCAGAGAGAGAATACCTTAATCTTTCCCAAGAAGATAAAAAGTAGGGAGGCAAGGGAGTTTTTAAACGCCCTCAAAGCCTCCATAGAATTAAGTTCTTAAATTCCTCCCTGTCATAAATACCCTTGACGTCCAAAACAATGGGTCTTGATTTTGATATTGATTCAAAAAACTCTGGTTTTAGTCCCTTAAACTGGTCGTGTTTAACTGCAACTATAACGGCATCGTAGGGAGCTCCCTCCTGCGGGCTCCCTATCAGTTCTATTCCGTACTCCCTCTTAACCTCTTCCGGGTAGGCATAGGGGTCGTAAATAAAAGGCTGAACTCCGTACGAGAGGAGTTCATTGTATATGTCAACAATCCTCGTATTTCTAACATCCCTTATATTTTCCTTAAATGTAATACCTAAAATCAAAACCTTTGAGTCTAAAATTTGCTTTCCTTCCTTTATCATGAGCTTAACGGCATTTTCAGCAACAAACTTTCCCATTGAGTCGTTAATTCTTCTACCTGCCAGTATTACCTCGGGATGGTAGCCAATCTCCTGAGCTTTAAACGTTAAGTAGTAAGGGTCAACGCCAATACAGTGGCCTCCTACAAGTCCCGGTTCAAACTTGAGAAAGTTCCACTTTGTTCCCGCTGCCTCAAGGACGTCCCTAGTGTCTATTCCCATCCTGTGGAAAATGAGAGCCAACTCGTTCATTAAAGCTATGTTTAAGTCCCTCTGTGTGTTCTCTATTACCTTTGCAGCTTCGGCGGTTTTTATGTTGGGAGCTCTGTGGACACCGGCCTCAATTACAGAGCCGTAGATTTTCTCAAGGAGCTCTGCCGTTTCAGGGGTATCTCCTGAAACGACCTTCACTATCTTATCTATGGTGTGCTTTTTATCTCCAGGATTGACCCTCTCAGGAGAGTAACCAACAAAAAAGTCCTCCTTCCACTTAAGGCCACTCTCCTTTTCCAAAATTGGAACACAGATTTCCTCGGTAACTCCTGGATAAACTGTCGACTCATAAACAACAACAGTTTTAGGTTTCATGTACCTTCCAACCGTCCTGGTTGCCGACTTCACAGGTCTCAAATCGGGAATTTTATGGACATCAATGGGGGTTGGAACAGTAACAATTATCAAACTACAGTCCGAAATTTTCTCAGGATTTGTTGTGTAATCAACTTTAGAGTTTTTAAGCTCCTCTTCAGATATCTCTCCCGTTCTATCGTAGTTTCTCTGGAGTTCTGAAACCCTCTCTTCGTCTATGTCAAAACCTACAACATTAAATCTCTTCCCCAAAAGGACGGCAAGAGGAAGACCTACATAACCAAGACCAACAATGCATATCCTTTCCTTTCCTTCCAAAAACTCTTTAAAGTTTGGAACCTTAGCCATTTAGTATCTCCCTGTACAGTTTTAACGTTTCCTCTGTAACCCTTTTTATATCAAATTTCTCTGCAGTTTTCCTTGCTTCCTCCTTTAGTTTTTCATTTTTTAAGTTTTCAACAGCTTTTAAAAGACCTCCGTAGAGAGAATCAACACTTCTCGGCTCAACCGCTATTCCGTTTTCCATGTGTTTTAAATAACTCCTTATACCCCCAACGTGAGAGGCAACAACGACTTTTCTCATAGCCATAGCCTGAAGGAGGGAACCGGCTATTCCTTCGTTTATAGAGGGGAAGACGAAAATATCTGTGATTCTGAGAATATCGGGTACATCACTTCTAAATCCTAAGGGAATAACAAACTTCTCCAGTTCAAATTCTTTTATCAGAGAAAAACACCCTTCACTTTTCGTATCCCTGCCGACTAAGAGTAAATAGGCATTTTTATACCTTTCTCTAAATCTCTTAAATGCGGGAATTAAGATGTGATGTCCCTTTACCTCAGAAAAATTTCCTACGTTTGTTAAGACCAAGGAGTTTTTAGGAATTCCAAACTCTTTTCTATCCAGTTTCCCTTCCAATTCAGGATTGAACCTTTCGAGTTCAACACCTGATGGAATGTAGTAGAGCTTTTTCCTTAGTAGTTTTACCTTTTTTAACGTTTCGTAAATTTTAGGAGATACGGAAACGATTGCATCTGTTCTTATGTTGTACTTAGATATGAGAGAAAACTTTGAAATTGGATAGGGAACCCTTCTTGTGTAAATAAGTTTAGGTCTCTTTCTTAAGAAAAAGGTTGATAACCAAACAAACCAGTGAGCCTTTGAGATGTGTGTATTAACAATGTCGTACTGGGAAACTATTTTTGAGAGCTCCCTTGCTTCTCTAATACTGAACTTCTTAGTATTCGGAAAGTAACGGACATCGATTCCCTCTTTCCTTGCTCTTCTCTCTAACTCCGTTCCCCTAAAACAGAGAATATCAGTTTTAACTTCGAGTCTGCTCATGTACTTAGCAAGGAGTAAACACTGTTCAGTTCCACCGCTCCAACCTCTTGCAGTGGTAGCCTGTAAAATTTTCATAAAAACTCCTTATTGATTTGTAGAGTATAATTTAGGATTGAATGAATGTTAAAAAATTATACAGCTCAAAGAGAACTAAGGGATACATTATAGGAGATGAAAAAAGATACTTTCTTAAAGTATTTTACGGTCATTCGTTTAATGTCTATTTGAAATCAATAAAAACTATCTATAACAGAAGTCGACCGGAGAATGAGTTTTTCTTCTCTAAATTTTTAAATAAAAAAGACATAAAAACGATTGATGTTTTGAGATACAAATCGAAAACTTTTCTGAAATTTCTAAAGTTGGATGTTGGTTACACAATAAGCAATTACGAAAATATCATTCCATTAGATAAATTAAAAAATGATGCCAATTTTTCAAGACTCATTTTGGAAAGTGTTTGTCTATCTGCAAAACTCCATAACCTATCTGTAAGACATGGTGATTTATCAGTCTCCAACTTCGGTTTTAACGGCAGAGAAATAATATTAATAGATTTAGAAACAATGAGTTTTACTTTTTCTGTATACCAAACAGCAAAGGAGTTTGCAGACTACCTCTATGATATTTGGAAAAATAGGCCGGACTTAGATTTAACAGAAATCCTTAAAGTTTATATATCACAAATTAACCTCTCAGACCGAAAGAGGGAAAAATTCAGAAAATTTGCTTTAGGGAAGCTTAAAAAGTGGGGAATCTTATGAAGAGAGTATTAATAATTCAGATAAGACAGTTGGGAGATATTCTGTTATCAACGCCGCTGTGCAGAGCTCTTAGGGAAAATCTTTCAAGTGTTGAGGTTCACTTTCTAACATCAGAAATTGGCAAGAGTATCGTTCTTGGAAACCCCTACATAGACGAGATACTAACGTTAAGTGAAGGGATAGTTGGAGAAGTTAGAGCTGTTTTAACTACATTAAGAAACAGGTACGATGCAGTAATAGACGTTCAAAGAACAGGTAGGTCAAGGAGAATCACGCTGTTCTCCCTTTCTTCAAGGAGAATTGCCTTTAAGAAAAAAAACTTTGAAATTGGATACAACGTACCTATTGAATGGGAAAACAGAGGATACACTGCTTGGGAAAGAATCAAACTCCTTGAGGGATTGGGAGTAAAGGTCAGAAACTATCAGGATTACCTACCAGAGTTTTACAACTTTAAGCCAGTAAAAAGTTTAAAACTCGACAAGTATGCAGTAATAGTTCCGACTGCGAGAAAGAGAGAAAAAATGTGGGAAGTTAAAAATTTCCAAGAAATTATCTCCTTTATTCATAGAGAATTGGGTATTAAAACAGTTCTTCTCTACGGAAAAGGTGAGGAGGAGGAGAAAAAAAAATACAAGAACCTTCAGGGAACTATAATTCCAGAGAGAGCTCTCTCCATAGGTGAATCTGCATCTGTTATTAAGGGAGCTCTCTTCTTTATAGGACTTAACTCTTTCGCCTCCCACCTCTCAATTTCGGTTGGGACAAAGACCATTATCATAGACAAAAAACACTCAGGCTGGTTTCCTCCAATTCCCTTAGTAAAAGAAGTTTACGGAGATGGAAAATTTCCCAATGTAGACAGTGTTAAAAAGGCCATCTTGGAACTAATGGGATAGAAACTGCATATCGACCAACTTCTTATAGTCAGGGAGTTTAGAGTAGAGTTCTTTATGCTTTCCCCTTGCCAGGATTTTCCCGTTTTTTATAAATATTATTTCGTCACTGTCTAATATTGTTGAGAGCCTGTGGGCTATTGTTATCAAAATTTTGTCCTTGAACATTTCATCAATTGCCCTTTGAATTGCCTTTTCAGTTTCAGAATCAAGAGCACTTGTAGCCTCATCCAAGATTAAAACGTCTGGACTTTTTAAAACCGCCCTTGCAATTGCTATTCTCTGTCTCTGCCCTCCAGAAAAGAGAACTCCCCCTTCACCAATTAGGGTATCATAACCTTCTGGGAGTGAGATAATATCGTTGTGTATGTTTGCTACTTTAGCTGCTTCGACAATCTCTTCAAGTGTTGCATCTGGTTTTCCTATTGCTATGTTTTCCCTTACAGTTCCCCTAAAGAGAATAATCTCCTGTGAAACCATTCCTATTCTCTTCCTGTAAGGGACTAACTTCAATCTCTTAAGCTCTACCCCATTAACCTCAATCCTTCCTTCTGTTGGGTCGTAGAACCTTGGAATCAGACTTGCAAGTGTTGACTTTCCACTGCCGGAACGTCCCACAATGGCGTACTTCTTTCCCTTTTCAAACAGGCAAGAGATATTTTCTAAAACTCTCTTTTCAGAATTTGGATACCTAAAGGAAACTGATTTAAACTCAATCCTTTCTACATCTCCCTTAATTTCTAAATCTCCATCTTTAAGCTCATACTCACTGGAAAGAGAAAGAACGGACCTTATTCTTTTGGCCACAGTTATGGACTGCTGAATTCTATTGTAGTTCTGCCCCAACTTCCTTATTGGCTCGTAGGCCATTATTAAAGCTATAATGAAGGAGAAGAAAGCCCCTGCTGTCGTTTCTCCAGCTAAAACCCTTTTACCTCCGTAGAAAATTAAAAATCCAACGATGAGAGCTCCGGTCAGTTCAACTATAGGAGGGTATATTGCTTCCGTTCTCTTTATCTTCATAAACTCTTTTATGTACCTATCGTTATCCCTCTTGAAAGACTCCGAAAGTTTTTTTTCCAAGCTAAAGAGCTTTATCTCCCTTATGTTCTTTACGGCCTCAAAAAGATGCTCTGTAACAACTATTAGTTTATCCTGCATCCTATCTGTGTACTTCTTTATTCTCTTTCCTATTCTTGAAATAACGTATCCAATTAAAGGAAGTCCCAAAAAGCCCAAAACCGCTAACTGAAAGTCCTGATAGAAAACAACTCCTACAAGACCTATAGCTGTAAGAGTGTTTCTAAAGAACGTGGCAATCTGCCTCGTCGTAAAGTCCTGAAGGAGCGATGTATCGTTGAGTATTCTTGAAATAAAAGAACCTGGAGGTTCCTTTAGAAATACTTCAAGTGGTAAGGATATTACCTTCTCGTAGAGCTCCTCCCTCAAAAAGGCTATAACCTTTTGTCCTATATAGGACATACTGTAGTAGTTAACAAAAAAGACTACCCCTTTAAGGAAGACGAGAAAAATCAGAATTAGCGGAATTACACTTATCATTCTCTCATTTTTTTCAACAAAAACAGAGTTAACAACAACCTTAACGAAGTAGGCCAAATACGAAGTTATAAGGGCATTTAGAATAAGGGTAATAACGGCAATACCTACAAGAAACTTCATAGGTTTTAAGTAGCGAAAAATCCATAATGGAAATTCCTTCACCTTTTCTCCCTACAGAGAGTAAAGTAAGCTACGAGTTCTAAACCAAAACATACCCTTTTTGTTACCAACTGCAAGTCTCTTTATTCTGCAATAGTTACCTCTATTAAATCCCCTCTCTGTTGTAAAACAAAACTCGTAACCTAAACTCCTGGCAACTTTAACTGCTCTTTCACTGTAAATTCCCCAGGGCCATGCGAGAGCTTTTACCTTTTTCCCAAGTTTCTCCTCTAAAATTCCTTTAGAAAGCCTTAACTCCTCTTCAGACTTTCCTTTTTCTGAAACTAAAATACTTGTAAGTTCAGTTCCCTCCTTTACCCTTTTCCTCTCATCCTCCGGTAGAGAAAATATCCTCCAGTCCTTACCCTCTTTATAAGGCTTTCCTTTTCCTAAAACTGCTCTGTGGGTAAGTCCGTGCGACTCTACAGAAACAAGCCCTGTTGACTCTAAGTAGCGGAGCTCTCCCCAAGACAAAAAAGGAGAGTTGTCTCCTCTCAAAAATGAATTTTTAAAGGCATCGTAAGTTGAAACGTTAGAATCCTCAGCAGATGTCCTTATCCCTTTAGTGTCCAAAACCCTATCGGGTGAAACAAAGAGAACTGCTGGAATGGAGAGCTCCTTTAAGATGGGAAAGGCATAGAACAGAAAGTCTGAAAATCCATCATCAAAAGTTACCATAGCTGAAGGGAACTTTTTAGAGTTCTGTAGGTTTTCAAGTTTAATTAAGTTAAAGTGATTTTTTAAAAATTCCATCTGTTTCCTAAATATCTTAGGAGAAAGTCCCAACTCTGGATGAACTCTATGGTAAAGAAGAACAACAAATCCCATTAAAGTACCTTCCTATCCGGTAATTTTCCCGTTAAAGCTCCATTATACAAATCAATAAGTTTGTTAACATAGTTTTCTATTGAGTAATTTTTGGCAGTTTCTTTAGCTTTTTCTGATAGTTCTTTATAGAGATTCTCATCTGATAATAGTTTTTTTACAGCATTTGCTATATCCTTTGGATTTATAGGAACAACGAAACTGCAGTTTGAAGCTATTTCCTTTGACGGTACATTTGGAGAGATAACCGCAGGTAAGCCGGCATACATTGCCTCAAGATGTGCTATTCCTAATCCCTCATATTCTGATGGCATTAGGAGAACATGTGATTGTTTGAGTATTCCAGGAACATCACTTCTATATCCTGTAAATATAACTTTATTTGATAGATTTAAGGATTTAGCAAGGTCTTTAAGCTTTTCTTTCTCGTTACCCTCTCCAACAATTAACAGTTTGGTATTTGGAAGTTCCTTTTCTATGAGGGAGAAAGCTTTTATAGCTATGTCAAAGTTCTTCTGTTTAACAAGGCGACCTACACAAACTATATACTTAAATGAACTACCTAATCTAAACCTTGTTTTCACTTTAAATTTTGAAAAGTCCACTCCATTGTAGAGAATGTAATGAGGCTTCGAAAATAAATTATGTTCTTTTTCAACAATTCTATAAACTTCTTTAGATACGGAAAGGAAAATATTAGTTCTTAAAGATAAAAATTTATTAAAAATCCTTCTTTCTATTCTGTGTTCCCGTTTTATATTGTGTATATGAGTGATAATTTTTGTATTGATAGATAGAGAGGAAATTCGAGAGAAATAATCAGCAGAAAACTGCATAGAGTGTACTATATTTGGAGAAATTTCTTTTAACAATTTTCTAAGTTTAAAGGCAGTATCTAATCTATAAGTTTTTAAGGTTTTCAGATTTTTATTTAAATTGATAATAGAGATTCCAGCATTCAAAAATTCCTGTAGCTTGCTACCTGTTCCTGATATATTAATAATTTTAAATCTAAAATTTCTTTTTATTAACTCTTTGGATACATCAAACAGTAAATTTTCAATTCCTCCAAATGGGAGGCCACCAACAACAAAAACTACTTTCAAAAATTTCTCCTCGACTTAAATTTTTAGCTGTTATGAAGATAAGAGTAATTATAGGTAAATTTTCCCAGTATGGAGGAGCAGAATCTATAGCTTTTCGATTTTCCAAGTTTCTCTACCAATCAGGATTGCTTGAGGAAGTTCTATGTTTCAAAAGGGAGGAATCTGATTTCTCAGGAAAAGTTGTGGAGTTACCGGTTTTAAAGTTAGGAAGATTTCTAAAAGCATACTCATTTAACTATTTGGTTAATAAATATTTACAAGAAAAGGAAAACCAAAACACAGTAAACTTTTCATTTAATAGAGTTCAAAACTGCCACGTATTTAGAGCAGGTGGTGGAACACATTTAGGTTTTTTAAAAAAATCGATAGAGGCTTATAGAGGTTTAGATAGGATTAAAAAGAGATTTACAAGATTTCTAAATCCAATTAACGTTTATATGCCAACTTTAGAGAAGAAAATTTTACTTTCCTCAAAGAGGATTATAGCTATCTCAGAACAAGTTAAAGAGGAAATTAAAGAATACTATGGAGATACTTTTCAGAGGAAAGTATCTGTCATACCTAACAGTGTTGATACTAACAGGTTTAATTCTAATTATAGAAAATTAAACAAACAAAGGCTAAGGAAAAATTTAAACATTAGTAAAGAGATTTTTGTCATAGGTTTTGCTTCGAGTAACTTTAAGTTGAAAGGTCTTAATCACATTATTGAAGCCCTAAAAAAACTGCCAAATAATGTACATCTTATTGTAGCTGGAGGTAGAAATCCAAGAAAATATCTAAAACTTGCTGAAAGTTTAAAAGTAAGAGAAAGAGTTCATTTTCTAGGAAAGATAAGAAGGATGGAGGACTTTTACACTGTAATAGATTGTTTAGCTCATCCATCCTTCTACGATTCCTTTGGGAATGTTGTAACTGAAGCTTTATCAATGCATGTTCCAGTAATTGTTTCAAAAAATACGGGTTCAAAAGATTTTGTAGTTTCAGGAAAGAATGGTTTTCTACTAAATGCTATTAATTCCAATGAATTAGCTAAATGTATAATGAAAACTATGAATTTTAAACCTGATTTTTCCGTCAATAAGTTTCTTGATGATAAGAAAATGTTTCAGCTTTATATTAAAGAAGCTGAAAAAAGTTTACTTATCAAGTAAAGAAACCTTATGATTCACAATAAAGAAGTTCAGTCCCAAAATAAACATAACAGTATACTTAATTTCTGAATCGGTAAAATTATTTTCAAAGAATCCTGCGACCAAAAACCCAAAATAACAGGATATTAAAAAGGATATAATAGGTAGCAATTGCGGATTAGTTCTTAAAATTCTTAAATTTTCTTTAAAAATTAAAAGCCAAAAACTTAAATATCCAATTAATCCTAATATACCATACTTCGTTAAAAATTTAAGATAAATATTATGAGTTAAACCTCCATGAAAATGAATCTTTAGATTTTTAGATGATTCTGTTTTAACTACTTCTTTATAACTTTCAGGAAATCTCTTCCAGGCATAATCTGAAGCCTTGTAGCCTGCACCAATCAGCTTTTCAAGGGGTGAATAATCATAAATAAAGGCTTTTATGTGCGACTTCCATAGCATTAACCTATCAACGTTACTCCAGTTTGTTCTTGTATTAGTTATACTGTACAGTCTGTCCTTTAAGTTAGGTATCTGGAACAGCACAGTGGCACTAATAACCACTATTCCCCAAAAAGTAATTAGAAATTTCCAATACCTTTTAAAAAGTAGGATTGATAAGAGTAAGAAAGAAAAAAATGACCCCAACCAGTAAGAGCGACTTTCTGTTAGTATTAATGCAACAATTAAAGAACAAGATATAAATAGATAGTAATAGTTTTTATTTTGCAAAAAATAACCTAAAAATAAGAAAAATAGTAGAAAGATAACACCAGCTGTTGTTAATGGATTATCCAAAAGCCCATTTGCTCTCATCGGAGTTAAATGAAATGAGAGAGAATGTATATCAATGTGTTTTACATCCTGCCAGGTAAAGGCTTGAAATATTACAGAGAGCGAGAGAATAAAAGAAGAAATAGATAAAACAAATATTAGTTTTTCAAGGGAACTCCTATCTTGTTTAAGAGTTTTGTAGACCACAAAATATGGTGTAAGTTTATGGTTAAAATCAGTTTTTAAAATTTCCTTCGGAAAAGAAACTAGAGAACTTAAGATTTCAGGTATAAGTAGAAGTATAATAGGTTTCATAGAAGGTAAATTTTTAAAATCTTTAACTAAGAGGACAATCATTAACCCTAATAGGCCTATTCCAGCAGATACACCATCTAAGGCAATGGAAGTAGGTATCGAAATTGCAAAGAGGAATGTACTTAAAATTATAAGTTTATTTCCAATAGTTAGTATTTTATCTTTCATTTATTAAAGTTATTAAAGAATTTCTTTAAGATTTTTACATTTTTATCAGGGGCATTCTTTTCAAAAATAGCTCTAACAACTGCAACTCCTGCAGGTTTACACTTTAAAACCTCAAAGATATTTGAAGAGTTTATTCCACCTATTGCAACAATGGGAATTTTTGAAATTTCAACAGCTTTACATAGATTCTCAATTCCCGTAACAGGGTCTGGATTTTCCTTTGTGGTTGTAGGAAAGACAGGACCAAATCCTAAATAGTCCGCTAAACCTTCCTCGTTGGCTCTTTTGACCTGTTCTAAATTATGTGTAGAAAGTCCAACTATGAATTCACTCCCTACAATTCTTCTAATCACATGAATGGGTAAATCCGTCTGGCCTACGTGAACTCCATCAGCATTTACTGAAAGGGCAAGGTCTAATCTGTCGTTCACTATAAAGGGAACGTGATATTTTCTTGTAACTTCCCTTACCAAAAGGGCTTCTTCGTACATTTCACAGGCCATTTTTTTCTTTGCTCTGTACTGAACTACAGTGACTCCACCTAAAATAGCCCTTTCAACCGATTCGTATATGTTTTCTTTATTGTGGAATCTTTCATCGGTTATTGCGTAGAGGGTAAGGTTTATTTCCTTTTTCATTTTTATTTCCATTAATGGTAGGGCCGAGGGGTTTCGAACCCCTGACCTCCACCGCGTCAAGGTGGCGCTCTCCCACTGAGCTACGGCCCTACTGAGCATTCAATAATATATGATTACTGATTTTCTCCTGCAAGTTCCTTTTCGAGCTGTGCAACTGCTTTAGATATTCTTGACTGTCTTCTTGCAGCTTCATTTTTGTGAATTGCACCCCTTGCAGCTGCCCTCTCAATCCACTTCATTGCAGTTCTTAACTGTTCCTTTGCAAGCTCTAAGTTCTTCTCCTCAACAGCCTGAAGAACCTTTTTAGCTTCTGTTTTCATCCTTCTAACGTAGTATCTGTTCCTCTCCCTTCTCTTTATGTTCTGACGAAGCCTCTTCTTGGCAGACTTTGTATTTGGCATTCCATTCCTCCAATTCTGAGGTTAATTTGTGTTGGTGTAGTTTATAGCATTAGAACTTTAAAGGCAAGATTTCTTACACTGTTGAAGTTCAGAAAGAAGGTGGACACCCTAAAATAAGATTTGAACTCCAACAAAAGGAAGTGTCCACCAATGAAACAATTAAAGAAATTCAAAGGAACATCCCTGCACATATCAAATACACCCTTCAAAAAAACAATCAAAAGAGGAACGAAAATCAAAACCAAACTCGACCTAACAAAAGACCCAAACGTGAGAAAAAGACTTAAATGGATTCAACACTACGAAAAACACCAAAATGCAAGACTAACCTGCAGATACTTCGGAATAAGTCCAACCACCTTCTACAAATGGAAAAATAGATACAAAAAGTACGGTTTAGAAGGCCTCAAAGACAGAAACAAAAGACCTCACAGAGTAAGACAACCTCAGATAGAACCAGAACTTGAACTTCTCATAATCACAGTAAGGGAAAAATTCCCTACCTGGAGCAAAGAAAAAATATCAGTCTTTATAGAAAAATACCTCGACATAAAAGTCTCTCCTTCAACCATCTACAGAGTTTTAAAGAGAAACAATCTAATAGAAAGAACCAGAAAACTCACATGGAACTTTAAGAAAAGAAAACAAATAGGGAAAAAGAACCGCACCAGAAGAGGACTTAGAGCCGATAAACCCGGAACAGTCCTCATAGACGTCAAATACCTCTACTGGTGCGGAAAAACC
>NZ_FXTM01000008.1 GCF_900182585.1 Balnearium lithotrophicum
TTTGAATTTCTTTAATTGTTTCATTGGTGGACACCTCCTTTTGTTGGAGTTCAAATCTTATTTTAGGGTGTCCACCTTCTTTCTGAACTTCAACAGTGGTTGTTCTTTATCAATACGTATCGAGTGCTCTATAGTTGGCTTACCTGGATTTAATATACTTTTGAAAAATTCTTTTAATTGGGAGGCCAAATTGTTGGCAAAGAGAATCATTCCATGCCTTGACGTTAAAGAAGGAAGAGTAGTTAAAGGAGTTAACTTTGTGAACTTGATTGATGCAGGAGACCCTGTCGAGAATGCCAAGGTCTACGATGAACAGGGAGCAGATGAGCTGGTTTTTCTGGATATAACTGCAAGCTACGAAAAGAGGGGAATTATGATAGACGTTGTAAGGAGGACTGCAGAGGAGGTATTTATGCCCTTAACTGTGGGGGGAGGGGTTAGAACTGTTGATGATATAAGGAATCTACTAAATGCCGGAGCTGACAAGGTTTCGATAAACACAGCTGCTGTAAAGAATCCCGAACTCATAACTGAGGGGGCAAAACTCTTTGGCTCGCAGTGTATAGTTGTTGCAATTGATGCAAGGAGAAAGGGGAAAAGCTGGGAAGTTTACATTCACGGAGGAAGAACTCCAACGGGAAAGGATGCTGTTGAGTGGGCAAGGGAGGTTGTTGACAGGGGAGCAGGGGAAATTCTCCTCACATCTATGGATAGGGATGGAACGAAGAAAGGTTACGACATTGAACTGACAAGAGCAGTTTCAGAGGCTGTTTCAGTTCCAATCATAGCCTCAGGAGGAGCTGGAAAGCCGGAACACTTTTACGAAGGATTGACAAAGGGGAAAGCTGACGCCGTTTTGGCCGCATCTGTTTTCCACTTTAGGGAAATATCAATTCCAGATTTAAAGAAATATTTAAAGGAAAGAGGAGTTTGGGTAAGGGTTTAGGGGGGTACCCCTAAACCCTATCCTTTAGTAGTAACCAGAGTCGTTTTTTAGCTTCATCTGAAATGTATTCAGGTTTTGTTTGAATTGCACCAATTAGAGCTGTTTTAGCAGGAGAATTTTCAATATCTTCAGGTTTTATTTTTTCAACAACTCTCTTAATCATTTTCTTTGCATTTTCGACGTTTCTTGCCATAGTTGCAAGAACCTTTTCTACGTTAACTTCCTCTCCTTCCTTCCACACGTCGTAGTCTGTTGCAAGGGCAACAGCTGAATAGGGAATTTCAGCTTCCCTTGCAAGCTTTGCCTCGGGAATGTTTGTCATTCCAATAACATCAACTCCCCAGCTCCTGTATATTTTTGATTCTGCCTTTGTTGAGAACTGGGGACCTTCTATACATATATAGGTTCCCTCCTTGTGAACGGGAATTCCCTCTTCCAAACAAGCATTGTAGATTATTTCGTTTAGGAGTGGACATGTAGGTGTATCAAAGGGAATGTGGGCAACTATTCCGTTACCGAAGAACGTTGAAGGCCTGTTCTTTGTCCTATCAAAGTACTGGGTTACTATTACAAAATCCCCCGGTTTTATCTCCTCCTTCATGGAACCAACAGCACTAACGGAAATAATACAGTCAACACCTAACATCTTAAAACCGTAGATGTTTGCCCTGTAGGGAACTTCTGATGGAAGGTATACGTGTCCCCTTCCATGTCTTGGAAGAAAGTAAATCTCTTTATCCTCTAACTTCCCGTATATGTAAGCATCGGAGGGCTGTCCAAACGGTGTATCAAGTCTTATCTCCTTAACATCTCTTAATCCTTCGATGTCGTAAAGGCCACTTCCACCAATGACTCCAATTTTCACTCTTCACCTCCAGTTTTTAGTTTGATTATTGTTCCCATTCCCCAAACGTTTACTACCTTGTCCCCATCCTTGTCCGTTCCTTCCAAAATTTTAATCGTAATGTTCTTTACTCCATCTGCTTTCAACTGCTGAGCCTGCTGTTCCAACATAGAAACAACCCTCATTATAGGGTCTATGGGGAGTTCCCCGTTAAACCACGTTTTCTGCTTCTGCTGGGAAAATGCATAGGCAATGTTGACAATTTCGTGGGGTTCTCTAACTTCTCCAAAGGATAAAACCATCTTTTCCTCCTGTTTTAAGTTTTAAGTTTTAAGAGAAATTTTATCCTACTGGAGGTTGTATTGGTTTTAAGGGATTTGGATGAGTTAAAGAACTTGGTTTTAAGTTTGAAGAAGGGCGGGAAAAAAGTTGTCTTTACAAACGGTTGTTTTGACATTCTCCACGCAGGACACGTTGACTACTTGGAAAGGGCAAAGCTACTGGGAGATTTCCTCATCGTTGGAATGAACAGCGATGAGTCTATAAGAAAAATTAAGGGAGAAAAAAGACCTATTGTTCCTGAGGATTTAAGAGCAAGGGTTCTTACAGGACTTAGAGCAGTTGACTGCGTTTTCATATTTAATGAGGAGACCCCTTTAAAGGTTATTGAAACTATTAGGCCGGATGTTCTTGTAAAGGGAGCAGATTGGCCGATAGAGAAAATAGTGGGAAGGGAATTTGCAAAGTCTGTTGAGAGGATTCCGTTTAAGTTTGATATATCTACAACAAAAATAGTTAGGAGGATTGTAGAGGTTTACTGTTCAAAGAACTCCCGAGGGACAACAACGTAGGTTTTTGAAACCTCCCTTGAGAGGGCCTTTACTGCATCTGTGGGAGCTACGTTTGAGAGCTCCTCAACTCTATCTCCAAATTTTACCCTTATAACGTCATCGCCCTTAGGAGAGTAGTAGGAATAGGCAACTTTTGAGGGTTCAACAACCTCAAAGTAGTACCTATGGTCAAAACCTAACTTTTCTACCCTCTCCCTAAACTCTATAACTTGAGAAGGCTTTACTTCAACAGTTTTGAAGAGCTCCCTCCTTATAAATCTCCTGGATAGGTCAGAAATTATTTCGTCCTTGTGTTTCTGGAGCATGTATATAGCAGTTGTGATGTTTCCGTCAGTTAGGTTGAAGAATGCCTCTAAGTCGTTATGCTTTAAACACCTTTCTAAGTTTTCATCTATTGGCAGTTTCTCCCCGTTCAAAAGGAGCTCCCTCAACCTAATAACTATTTTTTGAAGTAGAACCTGGGCAGAGAGGTTTACCTTGTGAAAGTAGACTGCCCAGTACATCTGATACCTCGACATAACGTAGGATTCTAAAGCATTCAATCCCTTGAAACTCCACACTAAACGGTCGTTTTCCAAATTGGCAGAGACCAAGATTCTGTTTGTATCTATTCTTCCAAACGATACTCCCGTGTAGAAAGCATCCCTCCTTAAGTAGTCAAGTCTGTCACAGTCAAGTTGGCTTGAGACCATCTGATGCGTAAATGGCTTCTCGTGTTCCTTTCTTAGAATTTTCATTGCCGACTCGATTAGTTTCCTATCTACACTCTCCTCCTCAATTAGTAGAGCGAGAGCCTTTTGAGTCAAATCCTCGTGGTGGAAGGGAAGGATATAACCTTCAAGAGCATGGGAGAAGGGAGAGTGTCCTAAGTCATGGGTAAGCGCTGCAACTTCAACAGACAGCTTGATTTCATCATCAAGATTGAAGCCGTTCAGCTCTAAATACTCAAAGAGTTTAACTGTAAGCCAGTACGTTCCAAGGGAGTGTTGAAACCTTGTGTGTTCAGCTCCCGGGTAAACGAGGTAACAGGGGCCTAACTGCCTTATGTATCTGAGCCTCTGCAGAAGTCTGCTCCTTAGAATCCTCTCTAAGGAGGAGTCCCTTTCAAAGAGGATAAATTCCTCATAAACAGGGTCCATCAAGAGTTTATGCTTTTTCAACTCTGCACTCTCTACAGATTCCGTAACAAACTGCCGAACAGCTTAAAGGTTCTCCTATGTGTTTTACCCTCTCCCTATCAATTTCGGGAATGAGGTCTAAATCGTAGATTTTCCCGCAGTTTAAACAGATGAAGTGGCTGTGGGGTTCAACCCTCGCATCGTACCTTACCTTGTCCTTTAGTGTAGGAACCCTTTGAATGAGACCAACCTTCTCCAAATTTGAGAGCGTTCTGTAAACCGTTGTAAGTGAAATTCCCTCAATCTTTCCCTTTAGACTCTCGTAGAGCTCCTCTGCACTCGGGTGGTCCTTCCTTGAGAGAATCTCCCTGTAAACGGCTATTCTCTGGGGAGTTACCTTTAACCCACAGCTTTTAGACTTTCTTTTAAACTCATCTATCTTCTCATTAACCTTCATTATTTTCTCCTGCAAGATATTTGCATCTTATAAATTTAGTAAATTTTAACTAATCTCCAAATTTATCACCTACACTTACCCTGTAACCCCTTACAAATTCCTCTCCAGAAATTTCCCTTCTACCTTCGGGCTTTAATCGCTCTATCCTTAGAGCTCCTTCCCCAGTTGCAACTATCAGCTCCTTATCTGCCCTTACTACCTCTCCAGGTTCTCCCCTTCCTGAAATGGGAATGGCTTTCGTTATTTTTATACGTTTTCCCTTAAATTCCGTAAAGGCAGAAGGCCATGGAGTAAAAGCTCTAACCATGTTAAATATCTCCTGAGAGCTCCTCCTCCAGTCAATTCTCCCCATCTCCTTTTTTATCTGTGTACAGTAGGTTGCTTCCTCCTCGTTTTGAGGTACTGGCTTTATCTCTCCAGAAACGTAAAGGGGAATCGTTTTTACCAGAAGGAGAGCTCCAACCTTTGATAACTTGTCATGAAGTGTTTGAGCGTTATCCTCAGGATTTATTGGGACTCTCTCCTGACTTATAATGTCTCCGGCATCCAACCTCTCTGTAACCTTCATTATTGTAATTCCCGTTTCAGTTTCTCCGTTTAGAATGGCACTCTGAATAGGGGATGCTCCCCTGTACTTTGGAAGAAGGGAGGCGTGGACGTTTATAACTCCAAATCTCGGGAGCTCTAAGAGCCATTTAGGGAGTATCTTTCCGTAAGCTGCAACGACAATTAAGTCTGGAGATACTTCTTCCAATAATCCCTTTAACTCCTCGTTTTCTTTCAATTTTTCAGGCTGGTAGACGGGAATTCCAAACTCTTGGGCAGTAACTTTTACAGGAGGAGGTGTTAGCTTTTTACCCCTACCTGCCGGTTTATCTGGCTGTGTTACAACTAAAGGAACTTCATAACCCGACTCAACCAACTTTTTTAGGGAAGGAACGGCAAACTCCGGCGTTCCCATAAAGACAACTTTTAAATTACTCACTGAATACCTCCTTTACCCTTTCAAAGGGGAAGGCTCCATCTCTCAAAAGCTCCGGTTTCCCCTTGAGGAGGGAAACAAGGGTTGATGGTAAATTTAGCGTCTCTCCCTCTAAACAGAGGGATATCCTGTCATCAAAGTACCTCTCACAGTCACTACAGCTTTCTGAGGGTTTTTCCCCTTCAGGGTTTGCACTTGGGGCAAAGAGAGGAAATGTTTCAGAAATCAGTTTCAAAAGAAATTCATCCTTCGGAACTCTAACAGCAACGTTCTCCCTCTTTAAAACCCTTCCAAGTGGGGAGTTTCTATTTAGGGGAAGTACTATCGTCAACCTCTCTGGAAAGATACTTTTTAACTTTTCCTTTGTTCCTTTAGGGAATAAAACTCCTAATTTCTCAGCCCTTTCAATAGAATCAAAGAGAACTATTAACGGTTTTTTATGGCTTCTCCTCTTAAGTCTGTAAATATCCCTGTAAACCTTTTCAGAAAGGGCACTACCTAAGAGTCCGTAGAGTGTATCCGTAGGGGAGCAGACAATTTTCTCCTTTCTTATTTCCTCTGCAACTACAGGCAGGTTGTCAATCTCCTTTCTCAGCTTCCTCATTACCTTCCTTTATGTTTAAAAGGTGCTTGTTATAGAGAAATATTAAATCGCCGACGTTGCACGAGAGTTCCATTGCAACCGGCTCACACTTTGCCTTGAGAATGAAAAAGATGTCCTTGTCGTAAACACCATCAAGGGTTTCAAAGTTTGCCTGTCCCTTTGATACAACGAAGTAGCTGTTCTTCCACGCCTCCTTGAACTCTGAAGAGGCAAATTCAAAGTCGATTCCAATGTAGTCCTTTCCAGCCGTGACAACCTCGTCAACAATATCCGCAACACCAGTTGAAACTGCATCCTCAACGGTTGCATCGTTAAGGACGGGAGCTCCCCTAACTGCCAGTACTACCCTTAATCCCCTTTTCTTAAGCTCCCTTATCAAAAACTTATCAAAGACTATCTCACCAGCGTTGTCTGCAGCGTAGAGAACGGTCTTTCCCGGAACTAAAAACCTCTCTAATATTGCTACATCAAAGTAGGCAAATGGCGTTTTAAAGAAGTTGTTTATCTCCTCCTCAAGGTCAAATGTGGAGGGAACACCAAAGTCTATGACGTTTCCAAGGGCTGCAAGTTTTATTGCTACAGAGAGCTTGTCGTCACTCCTTTCGTAAATTTCCCTCTCTAAAATTGGCTCCAATTTAAGGGCAATTGAGTTGTACTTGTCCTTAAGGTTTCTGTAGGGGTCCTCTACCTTTGACATCCTTTTAAATATCCTGTGAACAAAGGTAGCATTGTGACCTGGTGATTTTTCAGGGTCTAACTCCTTCCAGAGGAATTTTGCAACTTCCCTCTCAATTTTAATAGTTTCCTTATTAGAAAGCCCTGCCACCTTTGCGGCCTTTCTCACCTGGTTGAGAAAGCAGGGAAGACAAAGGGGATACACTTTCATCTTAGCCCTCTAAAACCTTTTTCTTCATCTCTTCTCTATAACTTTTGAGTTTTTCTCGGAGCTCCGGGTACTTAATGGCCATTATCTCAACTGCAAGGACCGCCGCATTTTTTGCACCGGCCTTCCCTATTGTAACGGTAGCAACAGGAATTCCTCCTGGCATTTGAACTATAGATAGAAGGGAATCTATCCCCTTTAAAGGAGAGGCATCCAACGGAACTCCAATTACAGGAAGTGTAGTTTTTGCAGCTATGACTCCTCCAAGGTGTGCTGCATAACCCGCAGCTGCAATTATGACCTCGTACTCCTCCTCTGCCTTTTCACAGAAGGAAATTACCTCATCTATTGTCCTGTGAGCAGAGAGAACCTTAACGTCAAAAGGAACTCCAAATTCTCTGAGCGTCTTTAGACAGGACTCCATAACGGGCATGTCAGACCTACTTCCCATCACTACTGCAACCTTTTTCATCTAAGACCTCCGGAAAAGCAGGTTTTGAAAGGTTCCCCGACTTATCAACGGCGTAGATAGCTACCTTTTTGGGACAGACTTTAAAGGTTAAGTATATACCACTAACTCTAATTTCCCTTCTATCTGTTTTAACTACGTAATCAACAACGTCCTTTGAAGGAGATGGCTCCCAGAATAGGGTACATACAGGTCTTTTAACTAAATACGCCTTTGGAGGAGGAAGGGGAGGAATTCTATCCTGAGGAGTAACAGAATAGGGTTCTGTTAATCTTCCCTTTACACTACCTTTTGAAAACCTAAATCTGTAGTTGTACCTTTTTCCGTTCTTTACGTTTTTATCGATAAAGGAGCTCCCCTTAAAGGTGGCGTAGGGTTTTACAAATGGAAATTCCTGATTTCTGAATGCTTCAACTTCCGTAACGGGATTTTCTACAGAGACTTTTACAAGTCCATCTCCAGCCTTCACCTTTACCTTTGGAACGTCCACGATAGGCTTTCTTCCCAGCAGACACTCTACGTTACTTTCGTTTTTTTCCCTTTTGTAGATGGAGATTACTTTGTAGCACCTCTTCTCTCCAGCCTTTATAGGAACATCTAAAAAGTAATTCTTTTCTGTTTCATACGTCTCCTTTCCAAAGTTTACTATCACCCTGTAATGGACTTTTGAAGGGTTCGGAATTTTCCTTCCATCCTCATAGGTGCTAACCCTCTTCCAAACGATTAGTGGCCTGTTGAAGTCCTGTACTTTTTCAGTTATTATTGGAGGTGATGGTTTTTTTGTAAGGGGAGGGAGAGGATTTCCCCTGTGGCCACAGGTGGAAAAGGAAAACAAGAGGGGAAATAGGAACAGTACTAATTTCTTCAAATTTCCTCCATTGAAAATTTTTTGCTGATATAATTTTCTCAAAATTTGAATCCATAAGGAGGTGGCGTTGGCTTCTATAGATGTAAATCAAATATCAAAGGGAATGAAGTTGGAAATAGAGGGAGCTCCGTACGAAATAATCGACTATCAGCACGTTAAACCCGGTAAGGGACAGGCATTTGCAAGAATCAAACTGAAGAATCTAAAAACTGGAAACGTTGTTGAAAAGACGTACAAGGTTGGTGAAAAGTTAGAACTCGCAGACTTTGAAGAGAGGGAGATGGAGTACATCTACAACGACGGTGAGTACTACTACTTTATGGATACGAGAACTTACGAACAGGTTGGAGTTCCAGCTGTTTCTTTGGGAGAAAAGGCAAAGTTTCTGAAGGAGAACACTCCCGTTATGGTTCAATTTTACAAAGGAGAGGCAATTTCTGTAAAACTTCCAAAGAGCATTGTTCTCCAGGTTGTTGACACCGAACCAGGGTTTAAGGGTGATACTGTTACAAACGTTACAAAGCCGGCTACCCTTGAAACTGGAGCGGTAATTCAGGTTCCTACTTTTATAAACGTTGGAGATTTTGTAAAGGTTAACCCTGAAACGGGAGAGTACATAGAAAGGGTAAACGTTAAGTAGGAGGATGTTTTGGAGAATTTGGAGAAAGTAAAGAACTTACTAAAGTCCCTGGAGAACACATCCTTAGAGGAAGTTGAAATAGAGACGGAAGGAATCAAAATAAAGGCAAAGTTCAAAAGGGAAATTACTGTTCAAACTGTTAAACCTTCCCCTGTAAAGGAGGAAGTTGAGGTTCCTCAGGAAGAGGAATTAGAAGAGAACTACTACGTTGTAGAGTCTCCCATGGTGGGAACGTTTTACAGAGCTCCCTCTCCGGGAGCTGAGCCATTTGTTAAGGAGGGGGATTACGTTGAAAAGGGGCAGGTTCTGTGTATAATAGAGGCTCTCAAAGTTATGAACGAGATTGAGTCTGAAGTATCGGGAATAGTTAAGAAAGTCCTCGTTGAGAATGGTCAACCTGTTGAGTACGGTCAACCTCTTTTCTACATTGAGAAAAAATAGGAAAGTGTAATGTTCAAAAAGGTCCTTATTGCAAACCGTGGAGAAATAGCTGTAAGAATCATAAGAACGTGTAAGGAATTGGGAATAAAGACAGTTGCAGTTTATTCAACGGCGGATAGGGAGTCGCTCCACGTTTACTTAGCGGATGAGGCCGTCTGTATAGGAGGGCCTCAGCCAAGCCAGAGTTACCTTAACATACCGGCAATAATTGCTGCTGCTGAGTTAACTGGAGCCGATGCAATTCACCCTGGGTACGGTTTTCTGTCTGAAAATCCCGGATTTGCCGAAATTTGTAATGCCTGTGGAGTGAAGTTTATAGGGCCCTCTCCAGAAACAATGCTCTTGATGGGAGATAAGGCGAAGGCGAGGGAGATTGCAAAGAGAGCAGGAGTTCCTGTAATTGAGGGAAGTGGTGTTTGCAGGAGTGTTCAGGAAGCCCTTAAGGAAGCGGAGAGAATAGGTTATCCGCTCTTAGTTAAGGCAGCCCACGGTGGTGGTGGAAGGGGAATGAGACTGATAAGTGAACCATCGGAGGCGGAAACACTGATAGCAACCGCCATGTCTGAAGCTGAGGCTGCCTTCGGAAGTAGTGAGGTTTACCTTGAGAGGTTCATAGAAAATCCAAGGCATATAGAAGTTCAAATAGTTGCAGATAGAGGGGGAAATGTAGCAACCTTTGGGGAGAGGGAGTGTTCTCTTCAGAGAAGGCACCAGAAGGTCTTAGAGGAAGCTCCTTCATCCTTTGTCGATGAGGAGCTCAGAAAGAAGCTTTCAGAGGCAGCAAAGAGGATTGCAGAGTACATAAATTATGAGGGTGCTGGAACGGTTGAATTTTTAGTTGATAAGGAAAAAAATTTCTACTTCATCGAAATGAATACGAGAATTCAGGTGGAACACCCTGTTACTGAAATGGTAACAGGAAAGGATTTAATTTCACTTCAAATAAAGGCAGCTTCCGGTGAGAAAATTGACTATAATCAAGTTGAATTAAAAGGACATGCTATAGAATTTAGAATAAACTGTGAAGATTATAAAAAAGGATTCTCCCCAGTTCCGGGAAAGATTGAAAAACTATTGATACCCGGAGGATTTGGAGTAAGGGTCGATACTCATATATACGAGGGATACCAAGTTCCCGTTTACTACGATTCTCTACTTGCAAAGCTCATAGTTTGGGGAGAGAGTAGGGAGGAAGCAATAAGGAGAGGAAGGAGAGCTCTCTCTGAGTTTGTAATAGAGGGAAGTTTAAAAACTACAATTCCTTTTCACCTGAAATTGATAGAAACGGAGGAATTTAGAAAAGGGAATTTGAATACGAGGATTTTAGAAGAGGTTATCCTTCCCAAGATTGTTTAATCAGTTTGGAGGAAAATAATGCCCAGTCAGTCGAAGTCTGAAAAGGTAAAAATATGGATTAAGGAGTACCTTTCTGAGTTTGGAGAGTACAACGGAACGATTGAGGAGCTATCAAATTTAACGAACGCCTCACCCTACATAGTGAAAAAAGTTTTAAAGGAACTTGAGAAGGAAGGTTTTCTAAAGTCTGAATCCAAAAGGGGGAAGGGGTTGACTATAAAGCTGGCCGAGTCTTCCGAACCTCAGAAAGAGGAGGAGGTGGCCAAGGTGGAGGAGAAAGAGGAAAAACAGAAAAACGTTGAGGAAGTGGAAGTAAAGGAAAAAAAGGAAAAGGAGAAGAAGAAGTCCCTTCAGGACAGGGTACTTTCATCCCTGTTGGGAAAGGACGTTACGGTTTTCCTCATAAGTGGAACGAGATTGGAGGGAAAACTTTTGGATTTTGATAACTTTACACTATCCATGACAGCTCCAAAGGGAAAATCCTTAGTTTATAAACACGCCATTGCAACAATTCTCTATGATGTGGAAGAGTAATGAAGAGGTATAAGACCTTAGAGGAAGCCCAAATAGCCCTTATTGAACTTCTTGAGGAGAGGGGAGAGTTTAGAGGAACGATTGAGGAGTTGTCTGAGGAGCTTTCTGTTAAACCTGAGCAGGTCAAACTTGTTGTTCAGGTTTTAAAGTCATCCGGTAACGTAATTACAGAGGAGTTTGACGACCACATAATCATAAAGCCTGCCTCATCAATTCAGGTTTACCTTCCGCCGATTCTGACGGAAGAGCAGAAAGAGGAGATTGAGAGGAAGGTGGAGGAGGGTTACAAGGTTATAGCCTGTTCAACTATGGGGGGAGTTCAGAGTAGGGAGCTCCGAAGTGCCCTTGGAAAGAGAGTTATTGTTTACTTTAGAAACGGTAGTAGATTGGAGGCAAAGCTAAAGGGTTTTGACAGGTTCTGTTTAAAGTTGAGAAACTACATGGGAAACATTCTTGCGTACAAACACGCAATTTCGACAATAGTCTATAAACCTTAAATTTCCCCCTTCTTTTACTTTAGGAGAAAGAAGTGAAGAAACTCCTGAATGAACTTAATCCACAGCAGAGAGAGGCCGTTCTCTACTTTGATTCTCCACTTTTAATACTTGCAGGTGCAGGTTCAGGAAAAACGAGGGTTATTACCTATAAGATTGCATACATGGTTAGGGAGCTCTCCTTCTCTCCCGAGAGAATTCTCGCAATAACGTTTACAAACAAAGCAGCAAGGGAGATGAAGGAGAGGGTAGAGAAGCTCTTAGGGAGTGACGTTCCCGTTTTTGTTTCAACGTTTCACTCCTTCTGTGTTAGGCTTTTAAGGTCTCACGCTGCTAAAGTAGGCTTAAAACCAAACTTTGTGATAGTTGATACTGAGGATAAGAAGAGGCTTCTAAAGGAAGTAGTAAAGGAGTTAAACCTTGATACAGAACTCTACAGTCCCTCTGCCCTGTCCTCTGTTTTGAGCAACATAAAGAATGGAACGTTCTCTCTTGATTCTGCACAGGTTTACTACGATAGAATTTCTCCTATTTTTGAGCTCTACAACAGAAAGCTGAAGGAACTTAATGCCGTTGACTTTGATGACTTACTCCTTTATGGAAGAGACATCTTAAGTGACGAAAGGACGAGAAGTTACTACGAAAGGTACTTTCAGTACCTGTTGATTGATGAGTATCAGGATACAAACAGAATCCAGTACGAAATTGCAAGGTCAATTGCTGGTAGAAAGGGAAATATCTGTGTTGTTGGAGATGAGGACCAGTGTATCTATACCTGGAGGGGGGCAAACATTGAAAACATCCTCTCGTTTGAAAGGGACTTCAAGAATGCAAAGGTAATAAAACTTGAAAAGAACTACAGGTGTACAAAGGTAATTCTTGAAGCTGCAAACGCCGTAATATCCAACAACAGGCTCAGAAAGGGAAAAAGGCTTTACACAGACAATCAAACTGGAGAACCAATAAGGCTCTTTAGGGCTGAAACAGACTCAGAGGAGTCACTCTTTGTTTCAAAGGCTATAAAGAACTTGATTAAAAAAGGAATAAGTCCAAAGGACATTGCAGTTTTCTACAGGACCAATTCCCTGTCAAGGTCGATAGAGGATGCTTTAAGGAGGGAAGGAATCTCCTATCAGATTGTTGGTGGAGTTAAGTTCTACGAGAGAAAGGAGATTAAGGACATTCTGGCCTACTTGAGGCTCTCTCTCTTTGAGGAGGACCTTATTTCCCTTTTCAGAGTTCTAAACGTTCCTAAGAGGGGACTTGGAAGTGCTGTTGAGGAGAGGTTACGGAGGATAACCGAAAGGGAAAGGTCATGGAGTGGAGTCCTCTCAAAGCTTGAAGGGGAACTCCGAATGGAAAAGCAGAGGAGGGCAGTCAGGGAGCTCCGTGAAACGTTAGAAATACTCAAAGGTAAGACCTCAGAACTTTCTCCCTACGAGCTTATCAAATTTATCGTTACAGTTACCAACTATGAGGACTACCTGAGGAACGAGTTTAAGGAGGACTTTGAACAGAGGTTGGAAAACGTTAGAGAGTTGGGAAATACAATTCAGGAGTTTTCAGAGAGAACGGGACTTAAAGGGGAGGAGCTCTACTTGGACTTCTTGACAACGGTAACTCTGTCATCGGACCAGGACGAGATTGAAAACGCTGAGAAAGTTACCCTTATGACAGTTCATGCATCAAAGGGTTTGGAGTTCCCCGTTGTCTTTGTAACTGGTCTTGAAGAGGGAGTTTTTCCTCACTTCAAATCGTCAGATTCCTCAGAGGAGATTGAGGAGGAGAGGCGTCTTTTCTACGTTGCCGTAACGAGGGCAAAGAGGCTCTTAACCCTTTCCTATGCAAAAAAGAGAAGGACATTTGGAAAATTAAGGGATACAAAGCCTTCAAGGTTTATCTCAGAAATTCCTTCAAACTTGATTAAAGAGGTAAAGAAGAGGACGAGGGGTGAGACCTTAAGGGAAAAAACGGAAAACTTGGAGATTGAAAAAAGCAGAAAGCCAAAACTGGTCTTTCACAAAAAGTACGGAAAGGGAGTTGTTAAGAGAGTTGATGGAAGGGGAGAAAATGCAAAGGTAACAGCGTTCTTTTCCAACTACGGTGAAAAGACGATAATAATGAAGTTTCTCAAAGTCTTGGCATAGGGAGGTTTACGTTGAAACCTATAAAGAAGAGGCTGTTAACTCCAGGTCCGACAATGGTTCCAGAGAGGGTTCTTGAAGCACTTTCAAGGCCAACCCTCTACCACAGGTCTCCCGAATTTAAGGAGGTCTTTTTAGAAACGAGAGAGCTCCTTTCAAAGGTTATGAGGACCGAAGGGGAGGTTCTTATCCTTACTTCCTCCGGAACTGGAGCAATGGAGGCAGCAGTATCTAACCTCTTCCAGCCTGGAGACAGTGCAATAGTGGTTGTTGGAGGAAAGTTTGGTCAGAGATGGGAGGAGCTCTGCAGAGTTTACAGTATCAACCCTATAGTGATTAACGTTGAATGGGGAAGGGCTGTGGACATAGAGGATGTGGAGAGAGCCCTGAAGGAAAATCCAGATGTTAAGGGTGTTCTTGTTCAAATTTGCGAAACATCAACTGGAACTATTCACGATGTTAGGGGAATTGGGGAGCTCCTTAAAAACTACCCAGATGTTCTCTTGGTTGCAGATGGAATTACAGCCTACGGAGTCTACGATATACCTACAGATGAGTGGGGAATTGACGTTGCAGTGACAGGTTCTCAAAAGGCACTGATGACTCCTCCCGGCCTTGCCGTTATAACTTTGAGCAAGAGGGCTGTTGAGAGAATAAAGCCGAGGAACTACTACTTTGACCTTAAAAAAGAGATAAAGCAGCAGAACAAGGGACAAACTGCTTACACAACTGCAACCAATTTGGTTGTGGCACTGAACGAGGCCCTTAAAATGATAGTTGAGGAAGGGTTGGAGAACGTTGCCAAGAGACACAAAGTTCTTGCAGAGGCAACGAGGGAAGGAGTTAAGGCTCTGGGATTGGAGCTCCTCTCAAGCAACCCTGCAAACGGCGTTACAGCAGTAAGGTGTCCTGAGGGGATAAATGGTCAGGAGATTGTAAGGGTAGCAAGGGAGAAGTACGGTGTGACGATTGCCGGTGGTCAGGAGCACCTGAAGGGGAAGATATTCAGGCTCTCCCACATGGGGTACGTTGACCAGTTTGACGTCCTTACAGGGCTTGAGGTGACAGAGTTTGCCCTTAAAGAGTTGGGATACGAAGGGTTTAAATTTGGTGACTCTGTCAGGGCTGCCATGGAAGTCTTCTACAAAAATGGTGTATAGTTAGGAAAAAATTAAAAGGAGAAAGTATGGAAAAGTACATCTGCACAGTTGAGTACACACTGACCTCACCAACGGGAGAGGTTATAGACACAACGGCTGGAAGGGAGCCATTTACATTCAAAACTGGTGAGGAGCAGGTAATTCCCGGATTTGAAAGGGAAGTTTTAAAAATGGAGGAGGGAGAGGAGAGGACCTTTACCTTACAGCCCTCTGAGGCGTACGGAGAAAGGAGGGAGGAGCTCCTTGAGACCCTTCCTAAAACTCTCTTTCAGGGTTTAGACCTTCAGAAGGGACAGCTTCTACAGGGAACAACTCCTGAAGGACAGACCTTCTTAGTGAGGGTTTTTGACTTTAACGATGAAACAGTAACGGTAGACCACAACCATCCACTTGCAGGAATGCCTTTAACGTTTAAGGTTAAACTCCTTAAGAAGGAGGTTGTTTCCTGAAAATGGAGACGGTTTTGGTTTCTGAGGAAAACCAGAAACTTATAAGTAAGCTCATTTTTAGCACGATTGTTCCAAGACCGATAGCTTGGATAACTACAGTTTCAAAGGAGGGGGCCGTTAATCTGGCTCCCTTTTCATTCTTCAATGCAGTTACAACGAAACCTCCACTCCTCTTTGTTTCTGTTGGAAAGAGAAAGGACGGTTCCCTTAAGGATACCTCGAGGAACATTGTTGAAACGGGAGAATTTGTCGTCAATGTAGTTTCTGAGGAGTTTTTGGAGAAGATGCACCTTTCGGGAAAGGACTTCCCACCTGAAGTAAGTGAACCGGAGGAGCTTGGGATTTCCCTTGAAAGTTCAGAGAAGGTTAAACCTCCGAGGGTTAAGGGAGTTCCTGCATCCTTAGAGTGCGTACTGAGGGAGCACTTAAACTTAGGTTCAACCCCGATGGACGTTTTCATAGGGGAGGTTGTTTCAATAACGTACTCTCCAGAGATTTTAAATTCCCAGAGGGGAATTGTAGGAAGGTTAGGGGGAAAGAGGTACTGTATAGTTAAAAATGAAGTTGACCTATCAAACCTTTAAAAGAGGGGGGCTAAGCCCCCTTTAGTATCAAGGCGTTTATTTATTATTAATATTCCGCTATATCTAATATGGTAAATCAAATTTCTATTTCAATAGGTTAATTGCAAAATTATTACAGTAGCCAAATTCTATCTCCCCCAGCTCCAGGGATTTTTCCTCTCCTTTACAGCTGGAAGTCCTAACTTGTCCCAAATTTCGTCAACTTTCCTCTTTATCCTTTCGTCCATCTCTATATCTGGCGGCCAATCCCTCTGAAAACCTTCACTCTTCCACTTTCTCGTTGCATCAACTCCCATCTTGCTACCGTAGAATGGAAGGGGTGACGTGTGGTCTAAAGCATCGACAGGCCCCTCTGAGAAGACAATGTCCCTCTTAGGGTCTACGTTGTTTCCCCACCTCCAGATAACTTCTCCGATATCGTGAACGTTTGTATCCCTGTCAAAAATAACTATGTTTTTTGTAAAGCTCATCTGCCCCAAACCCCAAAGTGCAGAGATAACCTTCCTTGCGTGTCCAGGATACCTCTTGTCTATGGAAATAAAGGCAAAGTTGTGGAATACCCCTTCAATGGGGAGGTTCATATCTACTATCTCCGGAAGCTGGGTTTTAAGTAGCGGAAGGAAAATTCTCTCCGTTGCCTTTCCAATGTAACAGTCCTCCATTGGAGGTTTACCAACGATTGTTGCAGGATATATGGGATTTCTCCTCCTCGTTATGCACGTGATGTGGAAAACAGGGTAAAAGTCCGGTAATGAGTAGTAACCTGTGTGGTCTCCAAAAGGACCTTCAAACCTGAACTCCTCAGTATCTACATATCCCTCAAGAACAATCTCTGCATTTGCCGGAACTTCTAAATCAACCGTTTCACACTTAACCATTTCAACAGCCTTTCCCCTTATGAATCCGGCAAAGACCATCTCATCAACATCATCGGGAAGTGGGGCTGTAGCCGAGTAGATGACTGCCGGGTCTGAGCCTATTGCAACGGCAACTGGAAACCTCTTTATTCCCATCCTTTTTGCTTTCCAGAAGTGCTTTGCCCCTACCTTGTGCCAGTGCCAGTGCATTCCCGTTGTGTTTTTACTGTAAACGTGAAGCCTGTACATTCCGCAGTTTCTCTCACCGGTTTCCGGGTCCTTCGTAAAGACTAAGGGAAGAGTAATAAACCTCCCGCCATCCTTAGGCCAGCAGAAGAGAATTGGAAACTTTGTAAGGTCCGGCTTCTCTATGACCTCTTTACAGGGAGCTCTGTTCTTACTTACCTCCTTCGGGAAGATGTCAGCTATCTTCTTTAGTTCAACAAGTTTCTTGATTTTATCCACAAAGCCTGTTGGCTTTTCAGGTTTTAGAAGCTTTGCTGCTCTCTTTCCAATCTCATCAGGGTCATCCTCAAGGGCCAGTTTCATCCTTCTGTAACTTGCAAAGAGATTTATAGCAACGGGAATATCTCCTCCATCAACATTTTTAAACAGAAGTGCCGGTCCTCCTGCTTTAACTACTCTATCGGCAATTTCTGTAATTTCCAAGTAGGAGCTGACGGGATAGTCTATTTCTTTCAGCTCTCCCTCTTTCCTCAACCTATCTATAAATTCCCTCAAATCCCTGTAGGCCATTTCTTCCTCTCACTCGATTTTGTAGAATTCTACCACCTTAGGGAGGAAGGTATGGCTAAACTAAAGGAAATAAAGGATTTTTTGGACTCTGTAATCCCTCTTGAGACTCAGGACAGCTGGGACAACTCAGGCATTCAGTTTGGTGTGAAAGATGCAGAAATTAAATCCATAGGTTTTGCCCTATCTGTATCAAAGGATGTTATTGAGGAGGCAAAAGAGAAGGGAATTGATTTGCTGATAACCCATCATCCCCTTACAATTTCCGGACTTAAAAAGTATGCTGATGACCTATACCCTCAAAACCTCCTGATAGAGCTCGTTAAAAACTCAATCTACCTTCTATCACTCCACACGAACTTGGACGTTTCTCCCTTTGGTCCAACGGCCATCATAGCCGACTTTTTGGGAATTGAAAGGAGGAGTTCTATCGTTCAGAATCCCCCCTACGGAATTTTAGGGGAGCTCCCTTCCCCTATCACTCAGAAAGAGCTTCTGAGTAAACTTGTGAAATTTTTACCGAGGGACGTATTTAAAACGGTTCTGTACAGGCCGGACTTTGAAGTTAAAAGGGTGGCCATTTGTTCCGGAAGTGGCGCTTCATTCATAGACAGAGTCTGCAGTAAGGCCGACGTTTACATTACAGGAGATGTTAAGTACCACGATGCTATGAAGGCTCTTGATTTGGGCTTAACCGTATTTGATATGGGCCACTTTGGTACCGAGAGGTTGTTTTTTAAAAAACTAATTTCCGTTCTTTCAGAGAACTTTCAGGAGCTTGAGTTCGTTATTTTTGAAGAAAAATCCCCCTTCGAGGTAGTTAAGGATGTTGAATGAAAAGTTGTTGGAGTTTCAGAATAAGGAAATTGAGCTTTTGAGATTAAAGACGAAAAAGGAGGAGCTCTTAGAAAGGAAGAGAGAACTCGAGTATGAGACAGGAGAACTTCAAAAACAGATAGACGCGGCTAAGAGTAAACTTGAAGATAAGAAAAAGGAGCTGAAGGATTTAAAAAACTTCATCTCCTACAAGAAGGAGAGAATTAAAGAACTGGAAAAACAGAAGGAGAGTGTAAAGAATAGGGAAGAATTCAAAAGGATTCTTAGACAGATAGCCAAAAATGAGGATGAGATAATCAAGACATCTCAACAAATAACAAAGATAGATGCAGAGATTGAGGCTTTGAAGGATGCATATCAAAAGGTTAAACAGGACGTGTTTCCCAAGATTAATGAAATTTTAGAGGAGTTGAATGAGATTGAGAGTGAATCCAAGAGATTGGAGGAGAAAATAGAGAAGGTTAGTGGAGAGATTGAAAAAATGAGGAGGGAGATACCGGAGGGTGACTTGGAGTTCTTTGAAAAGTTGAAGGGAAAATACAGTGGACTCGTTTTTTCCGATATATCAACTGGTATCTGTGAAGGTTGCGGAATAGCCTATTCTCCGGCTGAGTTTAGGGAGCTCCTAAGAAGTTTAGAGCCGGGGAAGACAAAGTGTCCTTACTGTGGAAGATTTATATACGCAAAAAACAGATAAGGTTGTTATTTTTCCACTGTGGCCATAAATTGAGCTTCAATATACAAAGTTAGGAGGAATTATGTCAGCAGAGGTAATTAAGAAAGCCTCAGAGCTTGCTCAGGCCATTGCAGAGAGTGAGGAGCTTGCAAACTTTAGGGCAGCAGAGGCCAAGTTAAGATTAGACCCTGAGGCTATGCAGCTTTTAAACGAGGTTCAGAGGCTTCAGCAGATGGCCCAAATGTCTCAAACTCCCGAAGCTATGCAGCAGTTGGAGGAGGCCTTTAACAAATTTGCCGAAAATCCAATTGGAAAGGAGTACTTAGAGGCCAACCAAAAGTTTTCACAGATGCTTGAAACTGTTAATGCTCTCCTTCAGGAAGCCATTGAAGGTCCTAAACAGCACGGTCACGGCTGTTCAGGTTGCTCCGGCTGTAGCTTCTAATTCCGGCGGCTCTGCCCGCCTTTAATCAAATCCCTTTTTGATTTAAATCACGGAAAA
The DNA here is from genome assembly GCF_900182585.1 of Balnearium lithotrophicum. Classification (NCBI taxonomy): domain Bacteria; kingdom Pseudomonadati; phylum Aquificota; class Aquificia; order Desulfurobacteriales; family Desulfurobacteriaceae; genus Balnearium; species Balnearium lithotrophicum. The sequence continues at coordinate 19,450 of NZ_FXTM01000008.1, forward strand.
CTCAGCAGTTAATACCATATCTTTTTATTCAGGAAGTTTCAAAGCCATTTATACAACAACGGAGAGGTTTTGCCAAGAAAGAAAATGCAAAAGTTTTTAGGTTTTGAGAAGTTGAAAAAGTTAATAACTAAATCGGAACTTTCAGAAGAGTATAAAAATAAAGTCATCCAAGAACTTGAACATGGCAATTTGTACTTCAATTTCTTTCAACTTTTAGAAAAAAAGTTTCATAGAAATTCAGAAAAAATTTATTATTAAATGGTTAAGGTTTTCAATTATATTTGGAATTGTTCTCTATTTTGTCTCTAGAATGGCTGATATTTTTCTACCAATTGATGTAAAGAAAACTCTTCTTTTAATAGATTTTGGTTTAGTTCTTCCTGCAGGTATCCTTCTTTTTCTGCTAACTTATAGGATTAAAAATGTTAATATTTTAGAACTTTTGTTTTCAATCCTTATAATTTTTGTTGGCTTAGTTAATATAATTCAATGCTATTTTCTCCCAGAAGGGAGTAGACAGTGGTTGTTTTTTGGTATATCGCTAATAATCTTATTTTCATACGCCTTTCAAAGGTTTAAATATGCAATTTTTAGTTCTCTATCCTTATCTCTCTTCTACATTTTAATGGCTGATTTATTTATCAGGTTGGATAAAAATACCCTTCTGGCCAATATACTTTTCCTAACCGTTGAAAATCTAATTTCAGTATTTTGTTCCTATCTTAAAGAAAGGACATTTATAAGGGATATTCTTCTTTCGGTTTTTACGTCCCAATCAAACAATGAGCTGAAAATACTCTCATACATTGATGGTCTAACAGGAATACCAAACAGGAGGTTCTTTGAGGAGCAGTTTGAACGTGAGTGGAAGAGGGCAATGAGAACAAAGCGTCCTATTTCACTTCTTATGATTGATATAGACTTTTTTAAGAACTTTAACGATACGTTGGGGCACTTGGAAGGGGATTGGGTTCTAAGGGAAGTTGCCAGAATAATTTCTGAAAATTTGAGAAAGGACATGGATATTGTGGCAAGGTACGGCGGGGAGGAGTTTGTTGTGGTTCTCCCTGAAACTGATGCCAAAGAGGCTAAGGAGGTAGCTGAAAGGATAAGAAAGGCTATTGAAAGCAGGTGTATAGAGCATCCTTCTTCCAAGGTTTCCAAGTGTGTAACGGTTAGCATAGGAATAGCAACTATTACTCCAGAGGAAAATCAATCTAAGGAGATTCTTATAAAAAGGGCGGACGAGGCCCTTTACGAAGCAAAGAGAAAAGGAAGAAATAGAGTGGAAGTCTTTGCAAAAAGTGAAAGTTAAGGAGACTTAAATGTTAAACTTTTCTCTGTTTCTCCTTATGATTTCAATAACCTCTTCATCGGTTGTCTGTGAAAAATCCCTGTAAAATTGACCGACAGCCTGAAAGAATTCAGGAGCGTGAAGGACCACCAATTCATCAACCATCTCACGAAACTCGGGGACTTTTTCAGCAGGCATTACTGGAACTGCAAGAATAATTCTGTTTGGATTTTGACGACGAAGTGAAAGAATGGCTGCCTTTACCGTTAGTCCGGTTGCTATTCCATCATCTACAAGTATAACGTCCCTCCCCTCAATGGGAATCCTCGGAAGGTCTCCCAAGTACTTCTTCTTTCTCCTCTCAATTTCTAAGAGCTCCTCCTGAACTTTCCTCTTAAGGTACTCCTTAGTAACTCCAAATGTTTCAGCGTAAGGGTTTAAAAGAACGCGGCCGTCCTCAGTTACAGCTCCAACGGCAAATTCCTCGTTGAATGGAGCTCCAATCTTTCTTGGAAAAACAAGTTCAATTGGAGCTCCCAAAACTTCAGCTATTGGTTCTGCAACAACAACGCCACCCCTTGGTATTGCAACGACAACAGGGTCAATAAGTGTGTTTCCAAACTTCCCGTATATCTCCCTTGCAAGGAGCTCTCCTGCCTCTCTCCTGTCTGAAAATACCATCTCTCCCTCCCGAAAATTACGTTTCTACTAACGAATATAGGAGTTCTATCTCCTCCTTCCAAATTGATGGGTCTATCGTTTCAAGGATTAGCGGAATGTCGTTGAGCCTATCGTCGTTCATTATGAACCTAAAGGCATCAATTCCAATGTTTCCCTTCCCGATTGAGTGGTGTCTATCAACTCTGCTTCCCAAAGTTGATTTAGCATCGTTCAGGTGCATTCCCTTTAAGTACTCAAACCCAACGATACTTCTAAACTCCTCCATAGTTTTTTCGTAGGCTTTTTTTGTTCTTATGTCGTACCCCGCTGCAAACATGTGGCACGTATCAAGACACACTCCTATTCTCGACTTATCCTCAACTAACTCGATTATCCTTGCAAGGTGTTCAAATCTGTAACCGACGTTTGAACCTTGACCTGCCGTGTTTTCAATTACTAAGACAACGTCCTTCGTTCTTGAAACAGCCTCGTTTATCGAATCTGCAACGACCTTTAAGCAGTCATCCTCTGTGAGCTTCCCAAGGTGGCTTCCTGGGTGGAAGTTCAGATACTTTAGTCCCAATTGATGGCACCTTTCTATCTCCTCAATAAAGGCTTCAATGGACTTTCTTCTCTTTTCTGGATAGGGATTCCCCAAATTTATTAAGTAGCTGTCGTGAGGTAGAACGTGTTCTGGCTTTATTTTGACTTTCTTTAAATTCTCCTTAAATTTTAAAATATCCTCATCCTTCAGAGGCTTTGCCTTCCACTGCCTTTGGTTTTTTGTAAAGAGGGCAAAGGCTCTTGCATTAATACTTTTAGCATTGAGGGGAGCGTTGAAAATTCCTCCTGAAGTGCTGACATGGGCACCGACGAACTTCAATTTAACCTCCTTACGTTTTGGGGGTATTAATGGCAGAATATATTCAGGTCATAACTACAGTGCCAACAAAGGAAGATGCTGAAAGAATTTCAAGACAGTTGCTTGAGAAAAGATTGGCAGCCTGCATCCAAAAGTTTAAGGTTGAGAGCTCCTACCTATGGAAGGGAAAAATTGAAAGAGGGATGGAATATATTCTCTTCATAAAGACTAAAAGAAGCCTTTACTCAAAGCTTGAAAAGGAGATTCTTTCAATTCACCCTTACGAAGTTCCTGAAATAATTGCACTACCTATAGTTAAAGGTTATTCTGCTTATCTTAACTGGATTAACATGGAGCTCCAATAGTGGAAATTTACTTAATCCTCTTTCTGGTTGGAATCATCTCAGGGTTTGCTGCAGGTCTTTTTGGGATTGGAGGGGGAGTAATTCTAGTTCCCATTTTCAACTATTTTTTTTCAATGAAGGGTATTCCTGAGGAGATAGGCTTTAAACTCTCCGTTGCTACAAGTCTATCTGTAATAACGGTTTCAACCCTGTTTACATCAGGGCTTCACATCTTTAAAGGAAAGGTTGAATTTGGAAGAGTTCTAAGGATTCTCCCCTACATCTTCTCAGGTATTCTCCTTGGAGTTCTTTTTTCCCACCTCGTTTCGGGAAGCTTTCTAAAAAGGTTCTTCGGAGTTTTTTTACTTCTTCTTTCGTTCAAGATACTTACTGAAAAGAAAGGAGTCTTAAGGTTTAACTTAAAGGAGTCTGTACTTTTTCCGTTTACTTCACTTCTTTCTGCATTTTTAAGTGCTCTCCTTGGAATAGGTGGAGGAGTTGTAGTAAATACACTAATGTTTAGTTTTTCTGAGATGGAAGTTAGAACTGTTGTAGCCTTTGCCTCTGTTCTCTCATTTATAAATGCCTTTTTGGGAACTCTTCTCTACCTTTTAGTGCCTGCAGAGAGGGTTTTAAGTTACCAGGTTGGGTACATATACCTTCCTGCTGCGCTGTTTGTCTCCATAGGAGGGCTTATAGGTAGCAGACTTGGAGTTAGAATTCTCCACACAGTTGAACAGAAACTATTGAAGAGGCTTTTTGGAGTTCTGCTCTTTTTGATTGGCCTAAGAATGTTGATGAAATAAGGCCACGGGGAATTAGAACGTTCCCCCGTGGGCATGACACTCAGTACACTTGTGGCCTGAATTGTGGTTCTGTATGTCAATTGGAAGTCCAAGACCGTTAACTGGAGAGTAGTCGCTGCTTCCATCGTGACAGGACGCACAGAGTGATGGAGACGTACTCCTGTTGTTTTCAACTGAGGAATCGTCGTTTTTTACAGGTAGATTCACATAATCGTTCAAATCTGTCGAGTTTTCCAAGTTGTACGTTCTATCCTTGGCCTCTACACTTCCGTAGTACTTCATGTTTTCAAAGTAGGCCGTCGTTTGGGGGTCAACAATCGTGTACTTGACTTCCTGAGTATTATCAACCTGCTTAACTGGTTTAACAACTGAGAGGGTCTCTCCAACTTTTTCAACTATCAATCCATCATTGTTACTTCCGTGGGGATTGTGGCACTGGACACACTCAAGCGGGGAGTGTTCAGTGTGGAAGAGGAGCTCCCCGTCCAAGTCAACCTGTTTAAACGGTTTTTCCGACGAAAAGCTGTTGTCTCCGTGGTAGTCCCCAGACCACTTCAGACCTACGTCTGGAGGGTTTAGATTCTCTGAAACTTTTTTATCGGGAGTACCATCACCGTTTGTATCTGCAAGGGGTTCATCCTTAATGGAGCTCCAGGTGTTGGAGTGGCACTTAAGACAGAGTTCCTGAGTGTTCCTTACTACAGTTCCTCCCAACTTTCCAAAGTCCGTATCCATCTCAACAATTCCGTCCATATCCGGCTGCCAGTGGCAAACTACACAGTCACCGTCATCGATTTTTCCGTTTCCGTTAAAGTCGTGGAAGTGTTTCCTATTGGAGGTGTTGGAGTAAAAGTGAAGTTTGTCCATCTGGTCATGACACACAAGGCACTGTCTCCTCTCACCACTAACTCCGTTAAGACCGTGACAGGCAGAACAGACCTCTATGGAGTTTCTAACTCCAACGTTTTCTACCGCCCTATCTATCAATTTCTGGTATTTGTCAGCGGAAAACTTTGGAGTTGCCATTGTATGCTTGAAGTTTTGGTGGCATCCTAAACAGTCCCTCTGTCCCCAGCCGTCCCTGTGGTTTTCCTCCGTTAGATAGGGGCTGCTTGGAACTGCAACGTTTACGCCAAAATCCCTGTAGTGAATATCGGGTTTTGCTATCCCTCCACCTCCCCCACATCCGTAGAGGAGGGAAATTCCCCCGGCGATAAGAAGAAGCCTTCTCACATTACCCTCCACAATTTTGTAAAAAGGGAAAATAATTGATTTAATATGATATCAAAATCAGCTCTGAAAAGTGTAAATCGTTACCATTCCAAAAAAGAGAGGTCTGTAGCTTCCGTTTTTAAACCCTGTTCTTTTCGCAACTTCTAAAAGCTCCTCGTAGTGAGGAAAGTTAACTATCGTTTCGTATAGGTGTTTAGTAACGTCAGATTTTGAGCGGAGCTTTCCAAGCGGAAGCATAACCCTTTTTAGAAACTGAATGAAAAGTCCCTTTAACAGGGGGTTTTTAGGAACTGAAACCTCCAAAATTCTTACCTCTCCACCCTCCTTTAAAATCCTCCTAATCTCACTCAGACCCCCTTCAGGGTTTTCAAAGTGCCTTAGAGCAAGTGAAACGAGAACCAAATCAAAGGAACTGTCCTTGAACGGGGTTTTAAGGGCATCTCCCCTTACGAAGGAAATTTCTGGATACTTCCTTTTGGCTACCTCCAACATGGAGAGGGAGTAGTCAAGTCCAACTATGGAGTCGGCCTTTCCAAGAAGGAGAGCTCCCACATCACCCGTACCACAGGCAAGGTCTAAAACCTTACCTGTCTTCTCTATTCCCTTTACTAGTTCTCTCTGCCATCTTGGAATGAGCCCCATTGAAAGGAACCTTGAAATAGAGTCGTACTTGTGGGCTATTCTGTCAAAAATTTCAACGCCTACAGGCTTTTTCAAGATATCTCCATTAATAGGTTTTAATTTCAAAGGGCTATTTTAAAATAGACCAAACCCAAAGGAGAGAAAAAAATGTTAACTGTTGGAGTTGATACAGGCGGAACGTTTACAGACTTTGTCTATAGGACTGAGGATGGGTGGAAGGTATTAAAGATTCCATCAACTCCGGAAAATCCAGCCAGAGCTGTTCTTGAGGGTTTAAAGGTTATAGGGGGAAAGGGGAGGAGAGTTATCCATGGAACAACCGTTGCTACAAATACCTTACTTGAGAGAAAGGGGGCAAGAACCGCATTTGTTACAAACAGGGGATTTGAGGACTTGCTCCGAATTGGAAGACAGAACAGAAGGGAGCTCTACTCCTTTAAGGTTGAAAAGACTAAACACTTGGTAGACAGAGAACTTTCCTTTGGATTAAACTGCAGGCTTAACTCAAAGGGAAAACACGTCGAAGTTTTGAAGGAAGAGGAGTTGGAAGAGCTCATTAAAAGACTAAAGGAGAAAGAAGTAGAGTCTGTTGCCGTGTGTTTCCTATTTTCATTCTTAAATCCTGTGGATGAAAGGAGAGTTAAAGAAAGGTTGGAGGAGGAGGGGTTCTACGTTTCAATCTCCTCGGAGATAGTTCCTGAGTTTAGGGAGTACGAAAGGGCATCAACGACAGTTGTCAATGCCTACGTTATGCCAAGGATGGATAGGTACATCTCCTACCTTGAGGAGAACTTAGAGGCTGGAGATACCTTGAGGATTATGCAGTCAAACGGGGGAACTATCTCTCCTGAAACGGCAAAGAGGGAGGCTGTAAGGACAGTTCTTTCCGGACCTGCAGGTGGAGTTGTTGGAGCCTGGAAGATAGGGGAAAGGGCAGGATTTAAGAAGCTCATAACGTTGGATATGGGTGGAACGTCAACGGACGTTTCGCTGATAGATGGAGAACCTAAGGTCTCCTTTGAATCTAAAATTTCCGATATTCCTATAAAGGTTCCCGTTGTGGAAGTTCACACGGTAGGAGCCGGAGGAGGTTCAATTGCCTACATAGACAGGGGGGGAGCTCTACAGGTTGGCCCTGAGAGTGCCGGAGCTTTCCCCGGCCCTATCTGTTACGGGAGAGGAGGAGAGAGAATAACCGTTACAGATGCAAACCTCTTTTTGGGGAGGTTAGAGCCTGACTTCTTCTTAGGTGGAGGGATGAAACTCTACCCTGAAAAGCTCAAGGAGCCGTTTGAGGAGATGGCAAGGAATTTAGGAGTTACCCCTCTTGAAGTTGCCGAAGGAATAGTTGACATAGCGAACTCAAAAATGGCAAAGGCTTTGAGGGTTATCTCCGTTGAAAGGGGATACGACCCGGAGGAATTTACCCTCCTCTCCTTTGGGGGAGCTGGAGGACTTCACTCTGCTTATTTGGCAAGGGAATTAGGAATTCCCAGAGTTTTAATTCCCCAAAATCCGGGAATACTCTCGGCCCTTGGAATGGTAATGTCGGACGTTATTAAGGACTTTTCCAAAACTGTAATGATGAGGGAAGAGGAGGCAACGGAGGAGAGAATTGAGGAGATTTTCTCGGAGATTGAGAAGGTTGGACTAAAGGAGATGGAAAAGGAGGGAGTAGAGGGAGAAGTTTTATTGGAGAGGTTTGTTGATGTCAGGTACAGAGGACAGTCCTTTGAAATTACAGTTCCCTACTCAAAGAGGTTCATGGAGGAGTTTGAAGAGCTCCACAGGAGAATTTACGGGTATACCCACAGTAGGGACAAGGAAGTGGTGACTCTGAGGGTTAGGTTAACGGGAGTAACCGAAAAGCCGGAAACTGAGGAGTTTGAGGAAGTTCCGATGGAGCTCCCCTCCGAAGCAGTTTTGAAGGAGAAGGAGGTCTTCTTTGAAGGAACCTATCAGAAAACTCCCGTTATAGATAGGGAGAAGTTAAATCCGGGAAACGAGTTTTCGGGTCCTGCACTCATTGTTGAGTACAGTTCTACAACCCTCGTTCCACCCTGGGCAAAAGTCAAAGTGGACAGGTTCAAGAACTTAATATTAGAGGTCAAAGATGGTTAATCCATTAAAAATAGAACTCTTTAAGAATGCCCTCTCATCCGTTGCTGAGGAGATGGGGGCAGTTCTCCAGAGGACTGCCTTCTCCCCAAATATCAAGGAGAGGAGGGACTTCTCCTGTGCCCTATTTGACAGGCATGGAAGGTTGATAGCTCAGGCTGCCCACATTCCCGTCCACTTGGGTTCAATGCCAATGTCTGTAAGGAGCGTTGTAGAGAGTTTAGAACTTAATGAGGGGGATGTAGCGGTAATCAACGACCCCTTTAAGGGAGGAACCCACCTTCCCGATATTACAGTTGTTTCTCCCGTTTACTACAGGGGAGAGCTCCTCTTCTACGTTGCAAACAGGGCTCACCACTCAGACGTTGGAGGAATAACCCCAGGCTCTATGCCCATTTCAACCTCTATATTCCAGGAAGGCCTTGTAATTCCACCCTTTAAGTGTGTAGAGGGAGGAAAGGTTAGGGAGGAGTTTATAGAGCTCCTAAAGTCAAACACGAGGACACCGGAGGAGAGGGAGGGAGACTTCAGAGCCCAGCTCATGGCTAACAGGAGGGGAGAGGAGAGGTTGAAGGAGCTCCTTGATAAGTACTCCCCGGAGGTTTTAGAGGCCTACTCTGAAGCCCTCCTCGACTACTCGGAGAGGAAAATGAGAGGAATAATTTCAGAAATCCCCGATGGAACCTACACCTATGGAGATTTCTTGGACAGTGATGGGTTCAGCGAAACCCCCGTTAGAATCAGAGTCATCCTTAAAATAGATGGGAGTAGTGCCGTTGTTGATTTTTCCCCCTCTGACCCTCAGGTAAGGGGGTGTTTAAACGGAGTAAGGTCAATAGCAGTTTCTGCCACCCTCTACGTCTTCAGGTGTCTTTCAGATGAGGATATTCCAACAAACGAGGGGATTTTAAGGCCCATTGAGGTAATTACGAAGAGGAGAACGGTTGTTGATTCGGAATTTCCAAGTGCAGTTTCCGGCGGAAACGTTGAAACCTCACAGAGACTTGTTGACGTTCTGATTGGAGCTCTCTCAAAGGCCATTCCTGAGAAGGTTCCTGCTGCAAGTCAGGGAACTATGAACAACGTAACATTTGGGGGTAAGAACGAAAGGGGTGAGGACTTTACCTACTACGAAACTGTAGGTGGAGGGGCTGGAGCTCTCAAAGGGGCTGACGGTGAATCTGCAGTTCAAACCCACATGACGAACACTCTAAACACCCCCGTTGAAGTCCTTGAATACCAGTACCCACTTATGGTTACAGAGTACAGTATAAGGGAAAACTCCGGCGGAGGGGGAATCTGGAAGGGAGGAGATGGAATAGTTAGGGAGTTTCTATTTTTAGGAGAAACTGAAGTTACGGTCCTTTCTGAAAGGAGGAAGTTTTCCCCCTACGGACTTGAAGGGGGAAGGCCCGGAAAGAGGGGAGTGAACATTTTGATAGACGGGGAGGGAAGGAAGAAGGAGCTCCCCTCGAAGTTTACAAGGCTCTTTAAACCGGGAGAGAGGTTGAGGATAGAAACTCCTGGAGGTGGCGGCTACGGTAGAAAACTTTGATTTTTTCCTAACTTCGTTTATATTTCCCACTGAAAACTCACCGAGCCAGACTCCGGAAGGGGTGCCCTTTCGGGTTCTTCCGGGGAAGGAAGGTTCGGGAGGCCAAACCCAAATTAGGAGGTAGACCTATGTCAGAGGAAATCAGGGAAAACCAAGAACAGACACAGCAGACTGCACAGGAGCAGGAAACATTTAAGCCAAGGCCACCGGGACAAAGGGTTACCATGAAGGAGCTCCTTGAAGCGGGTGTCCACTTTGGTCACCAGAAGGAGCGCTGGAACCCTAAGATGAAAAAGTTCATCTTTACAGAGCGTAACGGTATCCACATCATAGACCTTCAAAAGACCCTTCAGTACTTTGAGAAGGCCTACGATTACGTTGCAGACTTAGTTGCAAACGGAGGAAAGCTCCTCTTCGTCTGTACGAAGAAGCAGGGACAGGACATTATCAAGGAAGAGGCCGAAAGGTGTGGAATGTTCTACGTCAACAAGAGGTGGCTTGGTGGAACACTGACAAACTTCCAAACAATTAGGAAGTCAATCTACAAACTCAAAATGCTCAAGAAGATGGAAGAGGAGGGCGTTTTTGAGCAGCTTCCAAAGAAGGAGGCTGTTAAACTTCGCAGGAAGAAGGAGAAGTTAGAGAAGTACATCGGTGGAATTGAAAACATGAACCGCATACCTGACGCTCTCTTTATCGTTGATGTTGTTAGGGAGGAAAATGCCGTAAGGGAAGCAAGAAAGGCTGGAGTTCCAATAGTCGCTTTAGTTGATACAAATGCAGACCCAGACCTTATAGACTATCCAATTCCTGCAAACGATGATGCCATCAGGGCAATAAGGCTCCTTACATCAAGAATTGCAGATGCCGTTTTAGAAGGAAAGATGAGAAGGGAGGCGATTAAACTAGCTGAAGGTGAAGAGGCAGAAGAACTTGAATTCCTACCAGAGGAAGAGTAAGGGAGGAGAAAATGGCAGAGATTACAACTCAGATGATAAAGGAGCTTCGTGAAAAGACGGGAGCTGGAATAGTCGAGTGCAAAAAGGCCCTTCAGGAGGCAGGCGGAGATATAGAAAAGGCCGTTGAGATACTGAGGAAGAAGGGAGCAGCCAAGGCTGCTAAGAAGGCAGATAGGGCTACCGCTGAGGGAATAGTTGTTTCTTACATTCATGCTGGTGGAAAAGTTGGAGCTCTGGTAGAGCTAAGCTGTGAAACGGACTTTGTTGCAAGGACTGAGGACTTTAAACAGTTGGGTCATGAGATTGCTATGCAGGTCGCTGCTATGTCTCCAGAATTTGTGAGCAGGGAGGAAGTTCCTTCTGAACTAGTTGAAAAGGAGAAGGAAATTCTCAGACAGCAGGCACTCTCTGAGGGTAAACCTGAACACATCGTTGAAAAAATTGTTGAAGGAAGGTTATCAAAGTTCTTCTCCGAGAAGTGTCTCCTTGAACAGCCCTGGATTAAGGACGACAGCAAGACAATAAAAGACCTTCTGACAGACTACATTACAAAGTTAGGTGAGAACATAAAGGTTAAGAGATTCTGCCGCTTTGAAATTGGTAAGTAATACTTTGGGGGAGACTTTTCCCCCCTTTCGTATAATTCTCCTATTAACTGAAATTGAGAAGGTGGGAATGGGGCTTAAGTACAAAAGGATTCTCCTTAAACTTAGTGGTGAAGCTCTACAGGGAACTAAACCCTACGGAATTGACCCTGAGTTTCTCCGAAGGCTTGCTCATGAAATAAAGAACGTTGTTAATCTTGGAGTTGAGGTTGCTATTGTAATAGGTGGGGGAAACATATTCAGAGGAGTCTCCGGAGCCACTCAGGGAATGGACAGGGCAACTGCAGACTACATGGGAATGCTTGCAACTGTGATAAATGCCCTGGCACTACAGGATGCCCTTGAAAAGGAAGGGCTACAAACAAGGGTTCTCTCAGCTATCGAGATGAGGGAAATTGCTGAACCCTACATAAGGAGAAGGGCTATCCGCCACCTTGAGAAGGGAAGGGTTGTAATATTTGGAGCAGGAACAGGAAATCCATTCTTTACCACCGATACAGCTGCTGCCCTAAGGGCTGCCGAGATAAATGCAGATGTTCTCTTGAAGGCTACGAAGGTTGACGGTATTTACACTGCCGACCCCTTCAAGGATGAGAATGCCAAAAAACTTGACAAACTGTCGTACAGGGATGTAATTACAAATGGTATAAAGGTGATGGATTCTGCTGCAGTTTCCCTGTGTATGGAGAACAACATTCCCATAATTGTTTTTGATGTGAGGAAACCTGGAAACTTGGAGAGAGTTGTAAAGGGAGAAGCTGTAGGATCACTTGTTGAAGGAGAGGGGCTATGATTAACGAGCTGCTAAAGGATGCTGAAAAGAGGATGAAGAAGGCTGTTGAGGTTTTGAAGGGGGAGTTTGCAGGACTGAGAACAGGCAGGGCTTCAACTGTCCTTGTTGAGGATATAAAGGTTGACTACTACGGTTCAATGATGACCATAAAACAGGTAGCTCAAATTTCCGTTCCAGAGGCCAACCAGATAGTTATTCAGCCCTGGGATGTTTCTGTAATTCCAAACATTGAAAAAGCTATTAGGAATTCTGATTTGGGAGCTCAACCTCAGAGGGACGGAAACGTTATTAGAATAATCCTTCCTCCGTTAACAGAAGAAAGGAGAAGGGAACTTGTTAAAAAAGCTGGTAAGTTTGCAGAGCAGGCAAGAATAGCCATAAGAAACGTCCGTCACGAAATAATGAAAGAACTTGACAAACTCAAGAAAGAGGGCGGATATTCAGAGGACGATATAAAAAGGGCAAAGGATGAACTTCAGAAAATTACAGATAGATTTATAAAGGAAGTGGATAACCTCCTCGAGAAGAAAGAGGAGGAAATTCTTACCATCTAAGGAGGTGAAGGCTATGGCTCACAAGATTGACCCAGAACTCTGCATTGGATGTGGAGCATGTGCATCCGTATGCCCAACAAATGCAATCCATCCTACAGACGATGGAAAGTACGAAATTAACCCTGACGACTGTATCGACTGTGGAGCTTGTGTTGAAGTTTGCCCAACTGACGCGATTTCTGCCGAGTAAAACAGGGGGGCTTTAGCCCCCTTATCTAAAAACAAGGAACATGGATGGGGATATTTGGGGAACTAGGTTTCTTAGATATATCAAAACTTTTACTAAAAATTTCCGATTTAAGCGGATTTCTTGACCATTCACTTAAAGGACACAATCTAAGGGTTGCAGCTATTTCCTCAATACTGGCTCAGGATATCTCTTATTCTAAAGAATTTCTTAAAAAAGTTCTGATAGCTTCCATATTTCATGATATAGGAATCCTTTTTCAGAAGAAAGTTGAGCAGAAAGAATTACTGTTTAGAGAATCGTCGGAAGGGACAAAGGCGATTCATCTTCATGCTTTTCTAGGATATGAACTCTTTAAGAGATATCCTAAGTTTAAAGAAGTTGCCTTAGCAATAAGAGACCATCATAGAAACTATAGTGAATTTTTAAAAAATCCCGGTAAGTATTCCTATACTGGTCAAATAATACACTTAGCAGATAGAATTGATATATTTGTAATGAATAGAATTAAGTTAGGTTGGGATTTTCCTAAAATATTATTCTATTTAAAGGAAAAACTTTCTGTTTCAAAGGGAAGAATCTTTGACCCAGTACTCGTAGAGATTTTGATTAATCGTTACTTTGATAAGGAGGCTTTTTGGTTTTATCTCTATACAGATAGAGAGGAGTATGTTGAGGAATTAATACTTTCCTTAATATCAAATCTTGATTTATCCTATAAAATAAAGGAAGTTCTACAGGTTGTAGATATATTTGGTTTTATTATTGACTTCAAAAGCCCTTTTACAGCTACCCACTCATCTGGTGTAGCTCAAACTGCCGCTCATTTATCTTCCATTTTAGGGTTTTCTCCTGAAGAAGTTAGAAAAATGAAAATAGCTGGTTTCTTACACGATATTGGAAAAATCTATATTCCTCTTGAAATTTTAGAAAAACCAGGAAGATTGACAGAGAGTGAATTTTTCATAATGAAATCCCACGTTTTCCATACTTATATGATACTAAAGGAGTCTATTGGTGACATTGATATAGTAAAGTGGGCATCCTACCATCATGAAAAGTTGAATGGGGAAGGATATCCTTTTAAGTTGAAAGCGGAGGAACTTCCTATAGGTTCCAGAATTATGGCCGTTGCTGATGCTTTCACAGCCCTTACAGAAGATAGACCCTATAAAAAAGGTATTCCCCCAGAAAAGACCGTCCAAATCTTAGAGGAACTTGCCCAAAAAAATGCTTTAGATAAAAGAGTTGTTTATGTGCTAAAGAAAAATCTCTCATCGATAAATACATCTAAAGAAAAAGTACAGGAAAAAGCAAAAGAATTATATGACAGGATGAGACAAATAGCCTACTCTGGAGAGTTTAATTGATCTCCTCTAATATTTTTTTTACAGCAAGAACAGGATTAGAAGCTTTTGTTATAGGCCTTCCTATAACCATATAATTAGTTCCTAAAGTTAAAGCATCTTTAGGAGTAACTACTCTTTTTTGATCGTTCTTTTCAGACCAAGCAGGTCTAATTCCGGGAGTTACAGTTATAAAATCCTCACCTAAGTTTTCCTTTATTAATCTTACTTCTTTTGCTGAACAGACTACACCGTCTAATCCGGCCTTTTTTGAGAGCTCTGCCAACCTCAGAACAGTGTCGTTAACTGAGGAGTTAATGCCTATACTTTTTAGGTCGTCTTCGTTCATACTCGTTAAAACAGTAACTGCAATCAAAAGAGGTCTCTCTATTCCCAATTTATCGGAGTACTCCCTGTTAAACTCAGCCACTTCCCTTAAAAAATCGTACCCCCCGAGGGCGTGGACGTTGTACATCCAGACTCCAGCCTCTATCGCAACTTTTGCCGCAGATTTTACTGTGTTTGGTATGTCAAAGTACTTTAAATCTAAAAAGACCTCTCCTCCTTTACTCTTTATGTTTTTAACTACCTCAATTCCGCACCTTGAAAAGAGCTCCAGTCCAACCTTGAACCTTTTAATTCTTCCCTTCAGTTCATCAACCAACTTTAGAGCTTTGGAACAGTTATCAAAGTCAAGAGCAACTATTATCATTGGAGTTCCTCCACCATACAGACAAATGTAGGTTTAACAATAACGTCCATCCTGTCTATTTCCTCTACTGCCCTCTCTATCTGGGACTTCTTTGCCGGATGGGTCGTCATAACTATCGGTACACCACCGTTGAACTCAATGTTTTTCTGAAGGGCACTCTTTATACTTATGTTTTCCCTCCCCAGAATTTCAGCAATCCTTGCAAGGACTCCTGGTCTATCAACGGCAGTAAACCTGAGGTAGAACGATGAAACAAACTCGTTGGGCTTTTTCAGTTTAATCTCTCTATTTTCCTTGAATAAACACTCTGGAACGGAGAACGTATTTCCAAGTGCCAAATCAACAATATCGCTCACAACTGCGCTGGCAGTTGGCCTTCTGCCGGCACCTTTACCGTAGTAAAGCGTTCTTCCGACAAAATCCCCCTCAACAAGGCAGGCATTAAAAACATCGTTAACACTTGAAAGAATGTTCTCCTCAGGAATCATTGTAGGGTGAACCCTTACTTCAACTTCTCCACCTGAAACCTTACTTATTGCAAGGAGCTTTACAGCGTATCCGAACTCCTCCTTTGCTATTTCAACGTCTAAGGGTGTTAAATCCCTTATTCCATCAACAAAAACTTCCTCCGTTCTAATCCACCTGCAGAATGCAAGACTTGAGAGAATTGCTATCTTATGGGCTGCATCGTAACCATCAACGTCCAAGGATGGGTCCGCCTCTGCATACCCCTTCTCCTGTGCCTCTCTCAGGGCTTCCTCAAAACTTATGCCCCTTTGAGACATCTCTGTTAGTATAAAGTTTGCAGTTCCGTTTATTATTCCGTAGATAGCCTTTATTCTGTTTCCAACAAGCCCTTCCCTTACAGCTTTAATAACAGGAATTCCTCCTCCGACGCTTGCTTCAAACTTTACCGATACGCCATTCTCCTTTGCAAGCTTAAATATCTCCTCTCCGTAGTCTGCAAGGAGGGCTTTATTGGCAGTTACAACGTGTCTCTTCCTTTTTATTGCAGTTTTTACTATTTCCTTGGCAAAAGTCGTTCCGCCAACAAGTTCAACTACAGCATCACACTCAACATCTAAGGCTTTAAAGGCATCTGCAAATATTTTTTCAGCCGGAATTCCAAGTTTTTTAGGCTTTTCAGTATCCCTATCTACAACAAAGGCTATTTCGATTTTCCTTCCTATTCTACTTTCGATTGTTTCTCCATTTTCCAAGAGGAGCTCCACAACGCCACCACCTACCGTTCCACATCCAACTATTCCAACTCTAAAACTGTCCAAAACCTCCTCCCTAAACCTTTATGTTCCTCAATCCGTACTTTTCAAATGCCCTTTTTATTCCCCTAACTGCCTGTTTTATCCTCTGCTCGTTTTCAACTAAGGCAAACCTTACATACCTGTCTCCGTACTCGCCAAATCCAATTCCCGGGGAAACGGCAACTTTCCCATCAATTAGAAGCATCTTCGCAAACTCCAAAGAACCCATAGATTGAAATCTCTCGGGAATCCTTGCCCAGACAAACATTGTCGCCTTAGGCTTATCTACATGCCAACCAATCCTGTTTAATCCTTCAACTAAAACGTTCCTTCTCCTTTCATAAATCTGCCTGTACTCCTCAACGCAGGACTGGTCGCTCTTGAGAGCAATTATTGCAGCAATTTGAATGGGCTGGAACATTCCATAGTCGAGGTAACTTTTCATCCTGTAGAGGGCATGAATTATCTCTTTGTTTCCTGCTGCAAAACCAACCCTCCAGCCTGCCATCGAGTAGGTCTTTGAAAGGGAATAGAACTCAACAGCTACATCCTTTGCACCTTTTACCTGTAAAATGCTCGGGGGAACGTAGTTATCAAAGGCTATTTCTGCATAGGCTATGTCCTGAATAACTATTAGATTGTTTTCCCTTGCAAAATCAATTACCTTTTCGAAGAATTTTAGGCCAACCGTTGCAGTTGTAGGATTGTGAGGGAAGTTAAGGATTAAAACTTTCGGTCTTGGCCAGCTCTCCTTGTACGCCTTTATGATTGATTCAAAAAAGGCCTCCTCGTCAAACCCCTCCTCGGTTAGAAGGGGAACACTCCTTACATCTCCGCCGGAGATGATTATCGAATAGGGATGAATCGGATAGGCAGGAGTAGGAACAATTGCAACGTCTCCCGGATTTATAAGTGTTAAGGCTAAGTGGGCTATACCCTCCTTTGAACCTATCGTTGTTATAACTTCCGTTTCAGGGTCTAATTCGACGTTGTACTTTCTCTTGTACCACAGAGCCAGGGCTTCCCTTAACTTGTAAAGTCCCTTTGTTTGTGAGTACCTGTGATTTTTCGGGTTCTGTGCAGCGTCGCACAGCTTATCAACGATGTGCTGAGGTGTAGGAAGGTCAGGATTTCCCATTCCAAGGTCAACTATGTCCTCGCCAGCTCTTCTCATTTTCATTTTAAGGTCGTTAACGACTGCAAAAACGTACGGTGGGAGCCTGTCTATCCTTGCAAACTGAAACTTTGGCATTTTTTTCTCCTAAAGCTGAGTAGGTTTTAGAATTATAAAAACTGCTACCTTTGAATTCAAAGGTTTGATTTTTTTCCTTTTTATCAAATAAAATTTAACTGCACGGGTGAACGGGAAGTCCGGTGAAAGTCCGGCGCTGTCCCCGCAACCGTGAGCAGGAAAAAAGGAGGACCTTAGCCACTGGAGTGGAAGGGTGAGGAGCTCCCACTCTGGGAAGGCTAATGTCCGTTAAAGTCCTGCGAGCCGGGAGACCGGCCCGTGCAAAACCTTAACTGTCCTGCGGGGGTTCGGGACAGGGAGGAGAGTTGAGAGGGCTTTTTCTTTTTATTTTTTTACTTACTTTCTGGTTAAACTGTTATTCTCAGGAGAGAATAGTTTCACTTTCCCCTGCACTTACAGAGATAATCTCCTACTTAGGAGAGGATAATAGATTAGTAGGAGTTACAACTTTTTGTCATGGAAGTTTGTGCAGAGGAAAGGAGAAAGTCGGCGGGATTGTCAATCCAAATGTTGAGAAAATCTACTCCCTACATCCTGACTTAGTTGTATCAACGGACCTAACTCCTAAGAGGGAAATCGAAGTTTTAAGAAAGTTAGAGATAAGGGTTTTTGTCTTTAAGCTCACCTCACTAAAGGATATAGAGAGAGCAACAGACGAGTTAGGAGCTCTCTTTAAAGAGGAAAACAGAGGAAAGGAGCTGATAAGAAAAATAAAACGGGAGGCTGAAAATTTTCTATCCTGCTTTAAAGGGAAAAAAGTTTTAGTTCTAATATCCGTCAAACCCTTTTACTGTGCAGGAAGTAAAACGTACATAGGGGAAATTCTCTCAACTTCTGGGGCAAAGGTTGTTCCCAAATCTGACTTTAAGCCAATTTCAGCTGAGGAGATATTAAAACTTAAACCTGACGTTGTTCTGGTTGTAGGAAGAGAGGTTCCAAGCCTCCTCAGGAACTTCGGATTGAAGACTCTCAATTTCAAAAACAGTGATGAAATTCTCCATCCGAGTCCTCTCCTTCTAAAGGGAATCAAGGACTTGGGGAGGGAAGTTTGCAAAAATTAGCACTTCTTCTCACTCCGATTTTATCATCTCTCCTCTTTCTTTTTTACGGATTACCGGACGAGAGAATTCTAAAGTTTATTAGGATTCCCGAGCTCCTTCTAACCTTTGGATTTGGTGGAACCCTTGCCTATGCTGGGGCAGTTTTTCAGGGAACTTTAAAAAATCCACTGGCGGAACCCTACACCTTGGGGGTTGCGTCTGGGGCAGGATTCGGAGCTACACTATTTTCCCTTCTAAAACTGCCGATTGAAGCAGGAGCTCTAACAGGTGGATTAGTCTCAGTATTTCTCCTCCTTTTTGCCTATACTCTTTTTAAGGATACCCTTTCTATACTCCTGTTTGGCGTTGGAATTTCATCCCTCCTCTCTGCTCTTATACTTTTTCTCTATGCAATTTTACCGGCTTATTCACTTCAGGATGCTCTCTTCTTTACCTTAGGTTACATAACTCCCGTTTCTATAAAGGTTTCATTCATTCTATTTCTAATTTCTCTCTTATTTCTAATTGTTCTTTTCTTTAAATCCCGCTCCTTGGACCTGCTCTCCTTGGGAGATGAAACGGCTTTCTTCAGTGGAATTGAAGTTGAAAGGGAGAGATTAGAACTCCTCATCCTCTCGTCAATTCCGATTTCCCTATTTGTTTCTGAGTGTGGAATTGTTGGATTTGTGGGGATAGTCATTCCTCACATATCAAGGTTTTTAGGCTTTAGAGTTAGTATGGAACTCCTTTTTTCCTCCTACCTTATTGGCGCTTCTTTTTTAACGCTCTCACAGTTGCTTGCAAAAAACCTTGTTCCCTCAACGGTTCTTCCATCGGGAGCAGTCACTGCCGTTTTAGGTGTTCCCTTTTTTCTCTACGTTCTCTGGAGGTACTCAGGTGGTAGAGGTTAGGGAGCTCTCATTCAGAATTCTGAGTAACTTCACTTTTTCAGTTGGAAGTGGGAAGGTTGTTGGTATTGTCGGAAGGAACGGCTCTGGTAAGACAACTCTACTTAGGTGTTTAGGGGGATACCATAAGTACACGGGAAGCGTGAAGGTTGAAGGAGTAGAGATAAAAAGGGCTTCTTCCAAGGAGAGGTTTAAGCTTGTTAATTACCTGCCTCAGAGCTTCTCCTATTTCTTTCCCTACACAGTTCTTGAGTTTTTATCCGTTACTACTGGAAAAGAAAGGGAGGAAACAGAGGAGGTTTTGGAGGAGCTCCAAATTGGAAATTTGAGGAAGAGGTTTGTAAATACCCTTAGTGGCGGGGAGAGCGTAAAGGTTCAACTTGCAAGACTCATTCTTTCAGCCCCAAAGGTTTTCCTCTTAGATGAACCTGTAGCCTTTTTGGACGTTACTGTCTATTCACTGATAGGAAAGTTAGTAGAGAAATTACAGAGAGAGGGGAAAACGGTCTTTATAACGGCTCACGACCTTTCGTTCCTCTACGATACGTGCGACCTTTTTTTGGGAATGGAAAAGGGAAAGTTCGTCTTTTTCGGTGAAAAGGGAGATTTTCTCTATGGGATAAGGGAGCTCTTTAACGGATTTTTAAAGGTCAAGGCGTTTAACGGGGAAGTTTTTATAAAACCAAAGGGAGGTGAGAGTTGAGAAAGGTTTTACTTCTTTTGACGCTTCTTTCGGCTACGGGTGGGGCTCTTGCAGGTGAAAACTCTAACGAAATCACAGTAACTGCAACAAGGGTATACGTTCCAATTGAGAACGTTGGTGACGACGTTGACGTAATTACAGAAAAGGAAATCAAAAAGCTTGGATTTACATCGATTACTGACGTTTTAAACTACGTTGCAGGAATCACTTTTTACTCAAACGGCGGATGGGGGAAGCAGAGTAACGTCTTTATTCAAGGTCTTGGCGGAAAGTACATTTTAGTTCTCTTAAACGGAGTTCCGATTAACGACCCTTCAACTCCAAGTGGTAAGGCAAACTTTGAGTGGATAGACCTTAACAACGTCAAGAGGATTGAAGTTCTAAAAGGTTCCCAAAGCTCCCTTTACGGTTCAGAGGCAGTAGGAGGGGTGATAAACATAATCACGAAAACGCCTAAGAAGAACGAATTTTCTTTACGTTTTGAAGGGGGAAAGTACAAAACGTTCAAGGAAAACCTCTATTCAGGATTGAAACTGAGAAACGGATTTTTATCAATTTCTGCAGAGAACTTTAAGACAAACGGCTTCAGTGCTACAAACGAAAAGGCCGGGAAATATACTTACAATCCCGACAGTGACGGATTCCACTACACGACAGGAATGGTTTCTTTTGGATACAGACCTTCAACTACGGTTGAAATTTCTGGGGATTTTTCAGTGAAAGGAGGATACACAGATTACGATGCAGGAAGTTATCCGGCAAGGACTAACTACGATAGGCTCTTTTCAGATATTAGGACTAAGATATTTTCCTCCGAAAATCTGACCTGGGAGTTTTTACTTGGAAACAACAAAGAGGAAAGAAACGACACTTTTGGACTTTACAGGGGAATAACAAGGTATGTTTCTCTGTCTCCAACTTACTATTTGGGAGAGAAGACTTTTATTAAAGGAGGAGCATCCTACAGATACGAAAAGGCAAAGGTTGTAGGTTATCCAAACGTTGATAACAAAAGCCACTACTTGAGGTCTCTCTATGCTGAAGGGGTTACAAACCTCTTCGGAATTAATTTTGTAACCTCCCTAAGACTCGACGATCACAAGGAGTTTGGGACCCACGGAACGTACAAAATCAGCTCAGCCTACACTCTTTCAAGGACAGGAACAACGTTTAAAGCTCAATACGGAACAGGATTTAAAGCTCCTACACTGAGCCAGATGTACGGTTATTACAGCTCAGCTTGGGGAAAGACGATAGGAAATCCTGACCTTGACCCTGAAAAGTCAGAAGGGTGGACGTTAGGAATCTCTCAGAGACTTCCAGTAATTTCGGGAAATCTGTCCATTAACTACTTTAAAAACAGAATTTGGAACCTAATAACTACAACTTACGACTCAAAGGAAAATGCAACTACGTATACAAACGAAGGAAAGGCAATAACGGAGGGAGCAGAGGTAAAACTGAGAGGAAATTTAACAAGTTGGCTCTCCCTGTTTGGCTCGTACACACACTTGAGGGCTGTTAGTAAGAAAAACGGAAGGTGGGAGAAACTTGAAAGGAGACCTAAGGAGAAGTTTACACTTGGAGCAAACATTAAACTACAAAGGTTGGAGCTCTCCTTGGTTGTAAACCACTACGGTTCGAGGAAGGATACAGATTGGTCAACGGGAGTTCCTAAAAAGGTAACCCTTGACAGCTTTACAGTCTACAACTGCTACGTGACCTATAAACTCAGCGATAGAGTGGAGCTCTACGCAAAGGGAATCAACCTAACAGACAAGGACTACGAACTTGCTTACGGTTACAACACAATGGGGAGAGCTCTCTTTTTGGGAACGGACTTTACGTTTTAGGGGGACCTCCCCCCTTTTTTATAATTTAGAAAAATTTAACTGGAGAGAAAACTGGAGGAGCTTCTTAAGATTTCAGAGGAAGTTCTTGAGGGTAAGAGGGATTTTTCAGAGCTCTTCAATTTCCCTGAAAAATTACAGGAAAGAAAGCCCGTTGAAAATCCATTTAAACGCTCTGCACTGATAGTTTCAGGAGACAGAATAAACCACGTTAAAAAGGCTCTTCTGAGACCTGCAGATGTAGTTATTTTCAACGTTGAGGATGGAGTTTCGGAGGATAGGAAGGAATTTGCAAGGTGGTTTTTGAGAAAGTTTCTGATAAACACACCCTTGGATGGTTCTAAAGAAGTTGTACTGAGAATAAATCCCATAAATTCCAAACATTTTTGGAAGGACATAACGACCCTTCTACCTGTAGTTCCCCATGCAATAAGACTCAGTAAGGTGAAAGGACCTGAAGATGTTTCAACCCTTGATTCGATAATAACATCCTTTGAACTCTCTAAGGGAATTGAGAGAAATTTTATAAAAATTCAGCTCTCAATAGAAACTCCTGAGGCAGTTAACAAGCTGTTAGATATCCTTTCCTCCTCAGAGAGAATTAACGCCGTTTATCTTGGAATCCTTGACCTCTTCTCTGAACTCTCTCTTTCCCATAGGCTATCTCAAGGGGATTTGGGAAGATTTGTAAGGGAGAAATTTGTCTTCGAATCAAGGAGTAAGGGAGTTCACCCGATAGCTCCTGCATTTCAGGACTACGAGAACTTAAAAGGCTTTGAGGATGAGGCAGAGAAAGAGAGGGAAATTGGATTTTCAGGAAAGATGTGCATATCGGTAAGTCAGGTTGAAGTTGCAAACAGGGTATTTTCTCCAACTAAAGAGGAAATTGAGGAAGCAAGGGAGATTGTTGAAATTTATGAGAGAGCTCTTAAGGAAGGAAAGGGAGGTATTCCATACAAGGGAAAATTTATAGACCAGCCGATTTACAAGGGAGCTCTCAATCTCCTTCGTTATGCAGGAATTTCTGGAGATGGTTTTCCAAAGTAGAATCCCTGTCCGTAGTCAATTCCCAGTTCTTTTACCTTTTTGTAAAGTTCTTCATTACTAATAAACTCTGCAACTGTTTTTATATTAATATCTCTAGCAAACTCTGCAGTATGAGCAACAAATTTCTCAATGTCCTTGGACTGGGGAATTTTTAAAATTAGACTTCCATCTATTTTAATAAAATCCGGTTTCACAACAGCTAAGTACTCATAGTTGGAATATCCGCTTCCGAAGTCATCAATCGCAAAGGAAGCTCCTAAATCTTTAACTTTAAAGAAGAAGTCCATTAATCTCTTTTTATCGCTAAAGGCTTCCGTTTCAACTATTTCAAAACAAACCTTATCACCGATATTAAATTCCTTGAGCAATGAAAGAATCCAATCAACCATCTTTTCATCTACCAAATCATCGGAGGAGATGTTAACGGAGATACCAATACCTTTCTCTGCACAGGTGGAAAAAGCCTTCTCCATGAGGCGTTTTGAAAGTTTCCTGTACAGGGAAAGTTTTTTTGCAATGGGAAGGAAATCTCCTGGGTTTAGCAATTCTCCATCCAACATTAATCTCATTAAAACTTCGTACTTTTCTGGAGTGAGTGTTTTCAAGTTAACTATCGGTTGGTAATAAGGAACAATTCCATCGACCTCAATAGCTTTTTTGACCTTTAAAGCTACCCTTACGTTCTTCTCTGCTTCTTTAAGTTTTTCCTGGAGTTCCTCATCAAAAACGAATACATCTACCTGTCTCCTCTTTGCTTCCTCCAGTGCCATTTCGGCTTCTATCAGAAAGTTTGAGGAGTTGCTTGAAATTCCAGCTACTACATCCATTTTTAAATTAATTTCCCTCACATTTATACTCATCGATTCCAATTTATTTATAACCTGCTGAACAAAACTTTTAAACTGTGACTCATTTGTATCACAACAGAGAACTCCAAACTGGTCTGCTCTAATTCTATAAATAGAACAGTCTTTTTTTAAGTTCCTAACAACCTTTCTAAGGTTTTTACCAAGTTCCCTTAAAACTCTATTTCCTCCCTCAAATCCAAAAACTTCGTTTATCTCCTTAAAATTCCTAACGTCCAGAATTGCAAAGCAGAATTCCCTTCCAAAAATTTGATTTATCCTGTTCAAAAGTTTCTTTCTGTTTGGAAGTCCCGTAACATCGTCCTTATAGGCAGTTAGTAAAAGTTTCCTATTCAACTTTGCGAGTTGTTTTTCGCTTTCAATCAAACTTTTTAACGTTCCCATTAGATGTCTATTACTTATATACAGGCCTATTCCTGAAACCAGAATAATAAATAGGACAATAGAAGAAATAATATTTATAGCAAGATTAGCATTTTCTACAAATTCTCTCTTGTATAGGTAAACATTTTTTAGTAATTCTGGTAATTTTACATATGAAGCTAAGATTAGATTTACATCTTTATAATATTTCACATAGTAAATTTTATTTTTGAGCTGAATTAATATTCCATTTGAGATATCTTTAAGCTTATATCCTCTTAAAAGTTTGAAACTGTTCAGATTATCAATAGCAAAAACATTGTAAGCAGATAGAACATTTGAAAAAACTTCCCTTGTCATTTTTAAGATATCAGTTTTATAAATACCAGCTCCTATTATCCAGTGGTAAGGTTTAAAAAGTTTCACAAAGGAAATTTTCTCATCCATCTTCTTAGTATTTGGAAGATACCAGTAGTAGGAAACAAAACCCTCGTTGTTTGGAGAATAGAGAACTTTTTCCTCAAATTTTCTGTGGACAAAATTTCCTTTTAAATCCCTCCAATTCCACATACTTTTACCTTCTATTTGTGGAAAGGCTGGATTTAAAAATACTTTTCCCTTTACTTCATCGATGAAAATATAACTTTTTCCATTGAACAGTTTAAAATTTGTTAATGTTCGCTTAATAATTTTCTTAATTAGATTATCGCTACACCCTCTCTTTTTACAGTAGTAGTAAATACTGTTTGCTACAATCCAGGCATCATCAACGAACTGTTTAATCTCTTTCTTTGCATTTTTAATCTGAAAATCCTTTAACTTTTTAAGAGCTTTATGTGAGGACTCAACGTTATTTTTCAGCGTAAGCTTGGTTTCCTCAATCGTTGTTGAATAAACAATTTCATTTAATTTTTGTTTTAAGAAGATAAAATTAAATCCAGCAAAGATTAAGGTAGATACCAAAAGAAATACGAGAACCAACTGGTATGTGAACCGTTCCTTACCTATGTTCATAACTCTCCCTAACATAAAGTGCTAAAATTTCAAAAATTTCAATTGGAGGAACAGCTTTGAAAAAGCCACCGTACAAAGTCCTCAAAAAGAAGGAAAAGAGGGAAGTTTCCATTCCGGAAAAGATTGACACTCCACAGGCCGAACAGTTGGTTTCCGACATATACTTCGTTCTCCACTTCTTGGAAAAGCACAGGAAAAAAATATTAAGTGCGTTAATTATTATACTCCTATTCGGAGGAGTTTACGCCGGGTACTCCTTCTACTCAAAAGGTATAGAACTAAAGGCAGCCGAGATAACAGACAAAGGGCTTTACTATTTAGATAAGGGAGATAAGAAGAAGGCAATTGAGTACTTTAAAGAAGCCGTAAGGAAATACGGAAGTGCTCCTTCGGGAAAACTCTCTAAGTTCCTTTTGGGAAAGTTGACTAAAAGTAAGCAGGATTTTAAGGATTTAACTAACGTGAAAAGCTTTCTCCTATCTCCTCCATCAAAAACGTCACTTTCAGCCATCCTGATAGATGAAAAAAAACTAAACGAGGCTAAAGGGATTTTAGGTGGAGTGAAAAGGGATGAGTGGACTCACCCTGAGGCCATTTACGATAAACTAATAATATCACTAATGGAAAATAAAAAGGGCGATGCGAGAATGTACTTAGAGACGATTAAGGGGAACTACTCAAACCTTCCCATATCACAGCTTGCAGAGAGGTTGATGAAGTGAAGCTAAAGATTTTAGAGGGAGCTCTAAAGGAGGAGCTCCTAACAACACTGAGGAACAGAGAGACTTCTCCAAAGGAGTTCAGGGAAAACTTGGAGAGGTTAGGAACGCTTTTAATCTCTGAAGCTTTAAAGGACGTAAAGACAAGGACGGTTAATTTAAAGACTCCCGTATCGGAAGGAAACTTTAGAAAAATTTCACAGGAAGTTGTCTTCATTGCGATTTTAAGGGCAGGGCTTTCTCTCATTCCCCCTGCAGTTAACCTCTATCCAAAGGGAAGGATAGGTTTCATAGGAACGTACAGGAACGAAAGAACCCTTGAGCCTGTAAACTACTACGTTAAATTTCCAAAAGTTGAAGGAGCAAAGTACATTATCTTGGACCCCATGCTTGCAACGGGAGGAACTGCAGAACAGTCAATAGAGATTTTAATGGAAAATGGAATTAGAGAGGAAAACATAACTTTCGTCTCCGTTGTATCTGCTCCTGAAGGGATAGAGAGGTTAAGAAGATTTAAAGAAGCAACTCTAATCACGGCCTCTGTTGATGAAAGGTTGAACGATTACGGTTACATTGTTCCGGGACTTGGAGATGCAGGGGATAGGTTCTGCGGAACTGACGATGTGGAGGTAGTTGAGAGCTATGGAGTTTAAGGCCATAAGGGGTGTTGAGGACATAATTCCACCGGAAAGTGAGAAGTTCGAGAGGGTGGTTGATACCTTTAAGGAAATTGTAAAGCTTTCAGGCTTTAAGGAGGTAATACTCCCAATTTTTGAGGAGGCAAAGCTCTTTACGAGGAGCGTTGGGGAGACAACGGACATAGTTCAAAAGGAGATGTACGTCTTTCAGGATAAGGGAGGGAGAACAATTGCCCTGAGGCCTGAGGGAACAGCATCGGCAGTTAGGGCTTACGTAGAAAACGGTATCTATGCGAGGGAGCCCTTTACAAAGTGGTTCTACGTAGGTCCTATGTTCAGGTTTGAAAGGCCTCAGGCAGGAAGAAAGAGGCAGTTCTTTCAGGCTGGGTGTGAGGTCTTTGGAATTAAGGAGCCGGGAGCAGATGCAGAGCTCATAAAGGTTGCTTCAGACATCCTTAAAAAGTTAGGTATTGATGCGGAGCTCCAGATAAACTCCATAGGCTGTAAAAAGTGCAGGCCTGAGTATAGGAGAGCTCTAATCTCATTTTTGAGGGAAAGAGTAAATGAACTCTGTCCTACCTGTCGGGAGAGGTTGGAGAGAAATCCTTTAAGGGTTCTTGACTGTAAGGAGGAGAGCTGTCAGGAGGTAGTGAGTAGAGCTCCAAAAATTACAGATTTCCTCTGTCAGGAATGTAAGGAGCACTACGAAAGGGTTAAGGAGTACTTAAAACTCCTCAGCGTTCCGTTTGTAGAAAATCCACTCCTTGTAAGGGGATTGGACTACTACACGAAAACGGTCTTTGAGTTTAAGAGCTCCAAGCTCGGAGCTCAGAGCACAGTCCTTGCAGGGGGGAGGTACGACGACCTCATAGAGGAGATAGGAGGGCCAAGGACTCCTGCTTTAGGCTTTGCAATGGGAATAGACAGAGCTATCCTCCTCCTTCCAGAATCTAAGGAAAGGAGGGAGGGAGTATTTGTCGTAACGAGGGGAGAGGAGGCCTATAGAAGGGGATTAAAAGTTGTTTCGTTTTTAAGGGAAAAGGGAGTAAAGTCAGAGATTGACCACAGGAGAGGAAGTTTTAAGGCACAGATGAAGGCTGCCGATAGGAACAGGGCAAGGTATGCACTAATAATAGGTGAAGAGGAGGTTGAAAACGATTTCTTCTCTCTTAGGGATTTAGAGACTGGAAAGCAGGAGAGAGTTGAAGGTCTGGAGGAGCTTCTTGGAAGGCTCTAAAAGGAGAGTTCTCATTTTAGGTTCGACCGGCTCAATAGGTGAGAGTACGATTGACATAGTTAAAAGGTTTCCCGAAAGGTTTGAAGTTGTTGGTCTTGTTGCGGGAAGGAACAGGGAAAAACTTTTAAAACAGGCGCAGGAGTTAGACGTCAAAAACTACGTTCTGTTTTCTGAAAGGGGTTTAGAGGGGATAAAGGAGCTGATAGAGAGTACCGATTTTGACGTGGCTGTATGTGCCATTTCAGGCTCTGCCGGAATCCTTCCAACCTACTGGGCTTCAAGGAAAGGAGGGAGAATTGCCCTTGCAAATAAGGAATCTTTGGTCTGTGCAGGTGAGTTTATAAAGAGGGAAGCAAAGGAGATTATTCCCGTTGACAGTGAACACTCTGCAGTCTTTCAGTGTTTAGTAGGTGAGAGAAAGGAGGACGTTGAGGAGATTGTTTTAACGGCCTCAGGCGGAGCTTTTTTAGAAAGGGAAGACCTTGAAAACGTAAAACCTGAGGAGGCCCTTAAACACCCCAATTGGGATATGGGCAAAAAGGTAACGGTTGACTCATCAACTTTAATGAACAAGGGATTGGAGGTTATAGAGGCCTACTGGCTCTTTGAACTTCCTTTGGATAGAATAAAGGTCGTCATCCATCCTCAGAGTATCGTTCACTCGTTAGTTGTCTTTAAGGACAAATCTGTAAAGGCTCAAATTGGTATTCCCGACATGAGAATTCCGATAAGTTATGCCCTATCCTACCCCGAGAGGTTGGAGTTAGGTGAGGAGATGAAGTTGAACCTCTTTGGACTTAGCCTCTCCTTTTTAGAGCCCGACGTTGAAAGGTTTCCCTGCTTGAAGTTGGCCTATGAGAGTTTAAAGAGGGGATACCCCTATCCGATAGTTTTAAATGCTGCCGATGAGGTTGCAGTGGAGCTCTTTTTAAACGGAAAAATTAGATTTACAGACATTCCTAAGCTAATTGAGGAGGCTCTCAACAGGGCAGACTTCAAAAAGCCAGAAACCATTGAAGAGGTCGTTGAAATTGACAGAAGGGCAAAGGAACTAACGTTGGAAATTTTCAGGAGATTCCATTGAGAAAGGGATACGTTCATCTCTACACGGGAAATGGAAAGGGAAAGACATCTGCAGCAGTAGGTCTCTGTATAAGGGCTATAGGAAGGGGTCTTAAGTGTTCGTTCATTCAGTTTATTAAAGGAAAAGAGACGGGCGAAATGATTACTGCAAAGAAACTTCCTAACTTTGAGTTTATACAGACGGGAAGGCCTGACTACGACTTTAGGCCAAACGAGGAGGACAAGAGAAGGGCAGAGGAAGGCTTAAAAATTGCAAGGGACAGAATGAACTCAGTTGACGTTTTGGTTTTGGACGAGGTTGTCGTTGCCGTATTTTTAAAGCTAATAGAGGAAGAGGAGCTCCTTTCCCTGATTTTAGAGAAACCTAAGAGTCTGGAACTTGTGCTGACGGGAAGACATGCAACGGGAAGACTTATAGAGGTTTCAGACTACGTTACAGAATTTCAACTAATAAAACACCCTTTTTACAGAGGAGAAAAAGCAAGACCTGGCATAGATTATTAGGAGAAGCGATGAGATACTTAACTGCCTTTCTTCTACTTTCTCTTTCCTTTACCCTTCAAAGTTGCCTACCCCTTATAGCAGCTGGAGCTGGGGCTGCTGGTGGCTACTACGTAGGTAAGAACTACAATGTAAAAGTCAAGTCACCTGTTGAGGTTGAGAAGAAGAATGATTAGGGTTTGCGAAATATTTGAGTCCATCCAGGGAGAAGGATTAACCCTTGGAGCTCCCTCAATATTCATAAGAACGGGAAAGTGCTCTGTTGGTTGTAAGTTCTGCGATACAAAGTACTCATGGGATTCAGGGAGGGATTACACATTAAATGAAATCTCTAAAATAGTACAGGAGAGCAGAATTCCTGAGGTTGTTATAACAGGAGGAGAACCTTTAGAGGAGGAGGATTTACCGGAGCTCCTTAAAGAACTTTCGAGTTTTTCCCAAGTTAGGAGGATAACGTTAGAGACCTGCGGTCATATGTTTAGGGAGCTCCCAAAGGAAAAGCTCCACTTGGTCGTTTCACCTAAACCTCCAACGATGGGAGTTAAATTCCCTCTTTCGGAACTTCAAATGTTTCTAAAGTTTTATACTGACCTTGAGCTTAAGTTTACGCTCTTTTCGGAGGAAGACTTTAGTGTGATTAAGGATTTTTTGAATAAAAGTAAGAAAGTTCCTGAACCTATTGTTTTACAACCCTTAAACGTTCCAACTGAAAATTACTCCGAAACCTGTAAAAGAGTTATTTCCCTAATCTTTTCTAACAGGGATTTTATAAACAGGTACAGAATTAGGATAATTCCTCAGGTTCACAAGTTTATCGGAGTAAAGTGAATGTTCTGGCTCTACCAGTTACTCCTTTCCGTTTCAATTCCCCTTTTTCCTCTCCTTAAAAAGACTGTAAGTAAGAGGGGAAAAGTAAGTTTAAAAAATAGATTTTCTACAGAATTCTCGGAGGGGAAACAAAAATTTCTACTTCACGTTTCAAGTATAGGTGAGGTTAACTCTGTAAAGCCACTTGTTAAAGCCCTCCAAGGGAAAGTCTCTCTTACGGTTTTTACAGACTACGGTCTTGAAAGGGCAAGGAAAATTTACCCTGAGATTCCTTCAAGAATCTCTCCAATTGACCTTTACCCTATCGTTAAAAACTTTCTAAAGAAAACTTCCCCTAAGGCCGTTCTTATTTACGAGACGGAAATCTGGCCTTCCCTTCTTAAAGCTTCCTCAGAGCTCCAAGTTCCAACCATCTTCGTTAGTGGAAAAATTGGTGAAAGAACGTACAGGAGGATAAAAAGGTTTGAAGGATTTTTAAAGCCCCTATTTAGTGACAAGATTTTCCTTTCAAGAAGCGAGGAGGATGCAGAAAGAGCTTTAAAACTTGGATTTAAGGAAGTTCAAGTCGTAGGAGACCTTAAATTGGATTACGAACCTCCAGAAAAGGGGGTCTCACTTGAAATCGATGAGGAAAGACCGGTAGTTATCTGGGGAAGTACCCACGAGGGAGAGGAGGAGTTGGCCGTAGAGGTTCACAAAAAACTAAAGAGAGACTTTCCAAACATTTTAACAGTGATAGCTCCAAGGCACGTTGGAAGGAGGATAGATATTTCGGGAAACGTTGAGTACAGAAGCAGAACAAAGAGGGTTAGAAGGGAAACAGAGTTTTACATTGTTGACACCGTTGGAGAGCTCTCCTCTCTCTACTCCTACGCAACCGTTGCAGTGGTTGGAGGAAGCTTTGTTGAGGGAATTGGAGGGCACAACCCCGTTGAACCTGTTGCACTTAAAGTCCCGACGTTAATCGGTGAGTTTGGAAATGAGTTTAAGGAGATTGCCCAAACGTTGAAAGTTCCCGTTTTAAAGAGGAGTGAGCTCTACCCCTGTTTGTTGACACTGTTAAAGGAGCCTAAATTGAGGAGTAAGCTTGGAAAGGAGAGTTACTTCCTCTGGCAGGAAAGGAGAGGAGTAACGGAAAGGATTTTGAGGTTTTTAGGAGAGAGAGTTGAACTACAACGAAATTAGGAGGAAGGTTTTAAAGAGAGAGGGACTTTACGGCCTCCTGTTTCCCCCGTTCTACCTCCTTTCGAAACTTTACTGTTTTGGAGCTCTCCTCAGAAACAGGCTCTACGATTCAGGCTTTTTTGAGAGTAAGTCCTTTAATCTTCCTGTAATTTCTGTTGGAAACATAACTGCAGGAGGAAGCGGAAAAACTCCCCTCGTAGAATCAATCTACCTACTCTTAGAGGAGTCTGGATTTTCCCCTGCAATAGTCTGTAAGGGATACAGGGGAAAGGAAAAGGGGCCTGTTTTTGCCGAACCCGAACCTGAAAGGTTCGGTGACGAGTGTGCCGTTTATTCCTTAAAAGGCTATAAAACGGTTGTTTCAAATTTAAAGGTTGATGGAGTTGAATTTGCATTTGAGAAAGGAGCAAATGTTGTAATTGTTGACGATGGATTTCAGCATAGAAAGGTAAAGCCCAAGATAAACTTGGTTGCAGTAGACCCCTTTAATCCATTCGGAGATAACTACTGCTTACCTTTAGGCCTTTTGAGGGAACCCTTAAGTGGCCTTGAGAGGGCTGATGCCTTTGTAATAACGAGGAGTAATTTGATTGATGAAAAGAGGTTGGAGAGTTTGGAGCTCTACCTGAAAACCTTTAAAAAGCCCATTTTCAGAGCAGAGTTTTCATTTAAGTACTGGGTTGATTCAGGATTTAACAGAACCTTACCTCCGGAGGATAAGGAAGTTGACCTCTTCTGCGGAATAGGAAACCCTGGACAGTTTGTTGAAATGGTTATAAAGATGGGATACAGAATTAGAAACCTTATTGTCTTTGAAGACCACCACAGGTACACCGCTATTGAGGCAATGGAGCTCCAAAACTTAAAAAACCCTGTAACAACAGAAAAGGATTTGATAAAGCTGAGAGGAATGGTTCCAAAGGCAAAGGCTCCCGTTTTAAGGTTGGAGTCCTATGGGCTTAAGGAGTTTCTCCTGGCAAACATTGAAAATACA
The DNA here is from genome assembly GCF_900182585.1 of Balnearium lithotrophicum. NCBI lineage: Bacteria > Pseudomonadati > Aquificota > Aquificia > Desulfurobacteriales > Desulfurobacteriaceae > Balnearium > Balnearium lithotrophicum. The sequence goes on from NZ_FXTM01000008.1 coordinate 51,610, forward strand.
GAGAGAAACGAAGAGGAGGAATTTGAAGGAAGTCTCGCAACTTCTGGAATATCTGACTTTAAAATTAACCGTTAGCGGAATTCAGAAGTTAGATAGAAAGAGGGCTTTTTCAATTGCCGAAAAGTTGGGAAGTATCCTCTACAACATTCCGAGGGTAAAGAAGGTTTGTGAGGAAAATTTAAGGTTTACAGGTTTTCCAGAGGAGATTGGAAGAGAGAGCTTTAAAAACTTCCTCAAGGCATCTGTTGATTTCTTTAGGATGTCGAAGTATTCCGAAGAAGAAATTAAAGACCTCTTTCTTCCTGTTGACCCTTCGGTTGTTCCAGAGGGAGGTGGTTTTCTGCTTACAGCCCATATAGGAAACTGGGAGATAATGGGAGCTCTCTTCTCAATCCTAAGTAAAGGAAAGCTCTCAGTGGTTGCAAAGCCAATGAAAAACAAAAGAGTTGACAAACTTATAAATGGAATAAGGAGAAGGTTTGGAATTAGGGTTATTCCAACGGGAAAAGGTATTGAGATTTTTAAGGAGATAAAGAAAGGAAACTACGTGGGAGTCCTCTTAGACCAGAGGCCAAAGGTAAAGGAAGGTGTTCTAACCTCGTTTTTAGGTAGAAAAACCTACACGAACAAGGGATTGGCACTTCTATCTATAAAAACCGGTAAGCCTGTAATTCCAGCATTCTGTTTCCTTGAGGGTGAAAGGTACAGAATTGAGGTTTACGAGCCGATATACCCTGAATGGAGTGTTGAGGAGTTGACTCAAAAGTACACATCCGCAATTGAGAGAGCAGTTAGAAGACATCCAGAGCAGTGGTTCTGGTTCCACAGAAGGTGGAGGAACTCACCTGAGTTTAGGGAGTGGAAGGGTGAGAAGGCTATTTGAGTTTTTGAAGCTTTTTTTTAAGGGAGCGGTAGGAGACCCATTTGAAAGGGTTGAGTATAAGGAGGGAACTCTAAACGACCAGCTCTTAACAGTTATCCTAAGCGAAAGGTTGGGAATTCCAAATCCTATGTACTACTATCTTGTTGAACTCCTTCCCTACTTGGGAGAGGAGGTTCCTAATTGGGAGGTTAGGAGCTCCAACAGGAAAACCGTTCTTGATAGAGCTCTTAAGGAGTTTGGAGAACCCTAATGGTTGAAAATTACGACACCTTTTTCTGCTCAGGAAAAGGGGGAGTAGGAAAGAGCACTGTTTCCTCCGCGATTGGAGTAAAGCTTGCAGAAAAGGGATACAGAACGTTAGTTGTTTCGTTGGACCCCGCCCATTCCCTCTCTCTGACGTTTGACAGAAAAATAGGTGAAAAACCGACTAAAGTTGTAGAAAACCTTTATGCAGTTGAGTTTAACGTTGAAAAAGAGATTAAAAATTACCTTGAAAGGGTAAAAAGAGAGGCAAGGGAGATTCTGAGCCCTGTTGTCCTGTCTGAGATTGAGAAGCAGATTGAGCTTGCCTATTACTCTCCTGGGGCTTTTGACCTTGCCACTCTGGATTTAATGTACAGAACGGCCATTTTGGAAAGGGGGAAATTTGAAAAGGTCGTATTTGATACCGCCCCTTCAGGTTTTACGGTTAGACTCCTGTCATCCCCCCAGATAAGTGAAAAATGGCTTGAAGGACTTATCAATTTGAGGAAGGAGTCCTTAAAGTACAGAAAAATGGCAGGGGGAACAGAAGTTGAGAGCGACCCAGTTGTAAGGATACTTAGGAAAAGACTAAATCAGATAAGGGAGCTCCGAAAACTCGTCTTCTCTCCCAGAACCCTCTTTTCAATTGTTGTAAATCCTGAAACGCTAACCGTTGAGATAGGAAGAAGGACTCTTTTGGAGCTCCGAAATTTGGGAATTGTGGTAAGACTCATTGTTGCAAACAAAATTGAAAGTAAAGAGGAACTTTCAAAAATAGAGAGGGAGTTCAAGAAGTACAGAACGGAGTTTCTCGTTATTCCAAAGAAAGGGAAAGAACCTAAAGGGGTTGAATCCCTAAGAAGTATTGCATTTGGTCTATAACATCCCCTTTCTCTTTTTCTTATCCTTGTACATTAACGAATCAACGGTGGAGATTAAAATCCTTACTATTTCATCCTTGTTCTTTAATCCCTTAAAATCGCTGGGGAAAGTTACAATTCCAAAGGAAACAGAAAGATTTTCCTCCGGGAAAATCTTCTCAATCTCCCTTCTTATGTCCATCAGTCTTTTCTTTATTCTGTTTTTACTTTCGCTGGATAGAATGAGGATTAGAAACTCATCACCTCCAAATCTTGCAACTACATCGTAAGAACGAAAGTGTTTTTTTAGAATGTCTGCTACTTTCTTTAAGACTTCGTCTCCTTTTAGGTGGCCGTACTTGTCGTTTATCCTTTTAAAGTTATCAAGGTCCAACATAACTACGCTGAAGCTTGTCTTTTCCCTCAGAGCTCTCTCAATTTCGTTCTCCAGTCTGTCGAGAACGTAGTATCTGTTGTAGAGACCTGTTAATTCATCAGTAACCGATAACTTGTAGGTTTCCTCCAAAAGTTTTTCCCTCTGGAGGAGAAAGTAGTCGTACTTCTTCGTAACCTCTTCAAGTAAGTTCTTCAGAATAGTAATCTTTACGTTCTCTCTCATTGTTTTTCCCTCAAAGCTACGAGAAGAGATGTCTGATTGTAAAACTTCAGTGATTTAAAGAACTTGTCCGGTCCTATTTCACCGTAGGTAAAGAAACCAAAGAGTGGGGCATTTAGAACCTGAGTGTAAATTTCATTTTCAACGTAGTTTAAATCCTCCAAAACGAACTGTCTTGCGGTACATGAGAAGTTTAAAATAACGTCAGGATATCTAATGGACTTTTTAACCTTAAGGGCAACTCTTCTATCCTCCTCAAGAATCTCATCCTTATCTCCGTAGGAGAATTTAAACTTCTGTCCCTTCTTTACAGGGCCGTAAAATTCAACGTAGTCCTTTTCAACTTTCCTAAAAGTCCTCATCGTTGCAACGTAACCGTCCTTCTCATCCAATATATTTATAGGAGAATACCAGAGATTTCTAACGTCGTTCTCAACTCCCTTCATCAGATTTTGAACAAGGTAAGAGAAGTTTTTCCCATCATCAGTTTTGTATATCCTGTAGCCTGAGGCATCTTCTATGGTGTACGCTATACCGTAAGGTCTGAAACCGAGGGAAATTCCAATCTCAAAGTCAAAGTTGTCAAACGACAGAATAACAAAACCATTTTTTATGACCTTGTTTTCTGTAAATTGGTACGTTAAAACCTCTCCATCATTTTCAAATCCACTTGAAAGACCGCCTATTATGTTATTAACATAACTGTAATTTAATAGGTTACTTAAATTCTCGATGAAGTACCCCATATTGTGTTCACAAAGGCCACTAAAAATCAAGTGTAATTTACCAGTATTCCTGTTGAGGTAATCGGCAGTTCTCTCTAGTGCTGACTGTTCCTCTATGTTTTCTACAAGGAATTTGCCTATTCTCCCATTTTTCTCAAATTTCAGACTTAAAAGGCTTATTCCTTCGACTATTTCAGTATTTGAAAAGGCATCTAAAGCATGAAAAGCAATCCAATTATCCGTTTTAAAAAACTTGTTTATAAAGTAAGTCACATCCTCGTAACCGTACTTTGGGTGTATGGCGAAGATAAAAAAATCAAAATTAGTTTTTAAATTCGATACTTTTTCTTTTAATTCCTTAAGGGCAAAGTAGAGACTGTTTTCTTTTGAACAGTTGACTGTAGCAATCATAGTATTAAATCATCCTCAATCTGGTTCCCAATTTATATTATACATCCATAATTTTAAGATAAATCTCAATTAAAAGGGGTAAACTTGAGGAAAATAGCCTTTTATACCTTAGGTTGTAAGATGAACATCCACGAAACCGCCTACATGGAGGAAAGATTCAAAGAGGCAGGATATGAAGTCGTTCCCTTTGAGGAAAGGGCTGATGTTTATATTATCAACACGTGTACAGTAACTCACACGGCAGACTCAAAGAGCAGAAAGGCCGTGAGAAAGGCCAAGAGTACAAATCCTGAATCCCTTGTAGTTGTTACCGGATGTTACTCTGAAGTCTACCCAGAGGAAGTGGAAAAAATAGAGGAGGCTGATTTTATAACAGGTAACGTTGAAAAGTTCAACATTGTTGGACTTGTTGAGAGAAGGTTGAGGGGAGAGTTACCAAGAGTTTACGTTAAAGGGGTCTGGAAGGATGGAAAGTTTTATCCACTCACGTTGAGGCACTATGAGGGAAGAACGAGGGCTTTCTTAAAAGTTCAGCAGGGGTGTGAACTCTTCTGTTCCTACTGCATCATTCCTAAGGCAAGGGGAAGGATGGTAAGTCTTCCACCAGAGGAGGTTCTAAAACAGGCGGAGGAGTTGGTTTCTGCAGGGTACAAGGAAATTGTCCTTACGGGAACTCACTTGGGTGGTTACGGTGTTGACCTTGGGGGAGACTGGAATCTGGCAAGATTAATCACTAAATTAGTAGAGATTCCAAACCTTTACCTTCTAAGGCTTAGCTCCGTTGAGCCAGTGGAGTTTACAGATGAGCTGATAGAGGTTATAACCTCCTCAGAAAAAGTTGCTCCACACTTTCACATTCCCCTCCAGAGTGGAAGCAGAACTGTTCTTGAGAGGATGAGGAGAAGGTACACTCCGGAGGAGTACAGGAGAGTTGTAGAGAAAATAGTTTCCTTGAGGCCTGAGAGCTGTATTGGAACCGATGTAATGGTTGGATTTCCAGGGGAAACTGAAAAGGAGTTTGAGGAGACAAGAAAACTTATCGAGGAACTTCCCTTAGGATACCTTCACGTGTTTCCATACTCAAGGAGAGAGGGAACAGTTGCATCTAAACTCAAGGATTCGGTCTCCCCTGAGGAGAAGAAGGAAAGGGCTAAAATTTTGAGGGAAATAGGAAAGGAAAAGAGCATTTCCTTTAGAAAGCAGTTTTTAGGAAGGAAACTTGAAGGGCTGGTTTTAAGCGAAATTGAAGGAAAAAGGAGCAGAGCTCTGACAGGAAACTACATAAACGTAATCTTGGATAAGAAAGTTCCTCCCGGAGAAGTTGTAAGATTTAAACTGAAAAAGGTTGGAGAGAAGAGGGAGGAGAACTACGGAGAGGTTGTAAACAGATGAAGAAATTTAAGAAACTCATGAAGTGTTCAACGTGTGGAAACGTTGGAGAGTTTGAGTATGTAGGCTCAAGGAACGTAAACAAGAGGGGGGAGGTTTCCGACATTGTAGGAGACAGTGAAATGTGGATAAGTTACTTTAGGTGTCCAAACTGCTCCTCCTACGAGGTTGATTTTCACCCCTTAGGGGAAAAGCCCGACGTTCCGGATGAGTTCTTTAAAGAGGTTGACTTGGATGGAAAAGTGGGAAGATAAGTTTTTCAAGTGGTTCTCCCTCTTTCTCCTCTTTGCCCTTCTAATAAACGTAGGAACACTGGTTTTGATTCACGAGGAGCCAAGAAGGGGAATAATCACCTTTGAAATGCTAAAGAGTAACAACTTTCTCCAGCCGACCGTTTTAGGAGTTCCTTACTTTAAAAAGCCTCCCTTACACGAATGGATTACTTCGCTCCTTTCCCTCCCCTTTGGAGTTTCTGAAACAACGTTGAGACTCCCTTCGGCCATTGCCGTATTCTTAACCTCCTTTACACTCTTTTTCCTTCTGAAAAACTTTTTGGGCAGGAGAGGAGCTCTCTTTTCATCCCTCATATATCCAACCTTCTTCGTTGTCCTCTTTGGATACTCAACAAAGTGTGAACCAGATACTATTTTTACCCTGTTTGTAACGCTCTCTATACTCCTATTCTTCTACTTCTTTGAGAAGAAGAGGGAATTTACAGCTTGGTTTTTGGGTTACTTTTTTACATCCCTTGCCCTTTTAACAAAGGGGCTCCCTGCAGTCCAATTTTTCCTCTTTTTTCTGTTCTCCTACTTTCTTATAAACAGAAATTTCAAAAAGCTCCTCTCAATAAATCACCTAATCGGCCTTTTGGCAGGAATTTTTCCCTTTCTTCTCTGGCTCCTTTCAGTTAACACAGACCAAGCTATTAAAACTCTCTTTTCTGAGGTTCTTTCGAGAGCTCCCGGCAAAGTTAACTTTTTACACGCAGTAAAGAACTACACTACTTATCCCTTTAGATTTCTACTTTCGACATTTCCTTGGTCATTCATTTTCCTTTACTACATTTTTAAGAGGAGAATAAATTGGAGGACAGAGGATAATTTAATAAAGGTCTTCTCTATCACCTTTCTCTTGGATACCCTTCTTTACTGGGTTTTTCCCGGAAGCAGACTGAGATACCTTATGCCTGCTCTACCTCTATTTTCAGTAATCCTGTCTCAATTCTTCCTTAAAGAAAAGCTCATACACAAGAGGGCCAAAGAGATACTGAGATTTACCGTTGAAATTTTGGTTCCACTTGGAATTGTTGCTGGTGTTTTAATCACAGGGTATCCTTCACTGATTTTAAAGGAAACACTGATATTTCTTATTTTTCTCTACGGAATTTATTTCTTTTTTCTTCCAAGGTTCAACTTTTCCTACGTAGTTATTCTCATTTCTGTACTAATGGTTATTTTAAGGGGATTTTACAGTTCCTACTACTATCCTATTGCAGAGTACAAGTATCCTCCCGTTAGAATTACTGCTAAACAGATAGCAAGGGATACAGAGAAATATGAACTTTTTACGAAAACGACCTATTTACAGCTCTGTTTTTACGTTGAAAAGTACAAAAATAAGGTCTTATACTTTGTAGAGAATCCTCCCGAAGATTCCCTCTTTCTGTCTCAAAGGAGGGAAGGAAATGTTTTAAAGGAGTATAATTTAGGAAAACACAGGTTTTTTCTGTGCTCTTACGGAATAAAATCTCTGAGGCAATGAGAAAGGAATGCTAAATTTTGCTGTTTGCTCCCACGTTGTAGAGACTAAGAAGGAATTTTCATTCTGGAGGAAATTTTCAGACTTCTTCTCGAGGAAATTAAACACAAAAATTGAAATAGTTACTTTTGAAAACTATTTAGAGGAAAAAAATAAAGCTCTAAAGGCAAGTTATGATATCTATTATTCAAATCCTGTGATTTCCTATACTTTATACAAGAGAGGTTACAAGCCTATTGCAAGATTCAGGAATAAAAAGGACAACTTCGTAGTAATTGGATACAAGAAATTTTTTGAGAATTCAAACACAGTAATAACAACGTACGTAGAAACAAATTTACTTCCTGTACTGATAATTGAAAACTTTGACTTTTTAAGGACAAACGTTGCATTTTCCAAGAATCAAAGTGAAGTTTACAAAAGAGTAAAGGAAGGTGTCGCTGATTTTGGAATAATGTACGAGGAGACCTATTTAGAGATAGAGGATAGCAACAAACCCCCTGTTATTCTAAAAATAAATTCAAACTTAGAACACACCTTAATGGTTAAACCTGAGCACTATGAAAAAATTAAAGAATATGTAGAAAAGTTTGATGAGCTGAAGAGAATAACGGAAGATGAGTTTCTTGAAGGTTTAACGGAAAAACTTCCAATTATTTCATTTTTAAAAACTAAGGAAATTTTTGATATTGCAAAGGCCGTTTACCACAATCCTTACGTTGGTATTGCAATTTACAAAGATACCATAGTCTATGCAAGTGAAAACATTCAGAGGATTTTAGGATATTCCTTGGATGAATTAAAAAAACTTAGACCTCAAGACATTGTAGTAGAAAACTATAGAGAGGTAGTAGAAAAGGCATACAACAAGAGATTAAAGGGGGAATTCTTCTTTAAAGGTTACGAGTACGTTAAGTTGAGGACAAAAAGTGGGAATTACATATACGCTTTTGTATTTTCAAGTACGATACTCTACCAAAACTCATATGCAGGTCTTCTTTTTATAATTGATGTAACTAAAGAGGTTTTATTTAGAAAGTTCTACAGTATCTTAAGGAACGTGAACAGAGCAATCATATCGGTTCTTACAGAGAGGGAGCTCTTCGAGGTTATCTGTCGCACTCTTAAAAAGGAGTTAGAAATTAAATTTGCATGGATTGGTGTTATTGATGAAAAAACAAAGAAGTTTAAGAAGATATATAAATGTGGTCAAGATGACAGGTATTTAGAAGTTTTTAACGTTTCTATAGATAAGAGTATCTTAAATACAGAAGATTTTACGATTAAAGCTTACGAAGAAGGGGAAATTGTCCTAAATCCCTCTGTTGAGAAAGGAAAAGAACGTTGGAAAAGTGAAATGTTAAAGAGGAATTTTCTATCATCTGTTTCCGTTCCTATAATGAAAAACGGTAAAGTTTATGCTGTTTTAAACATATACTCACCTATTTCCCGTTTCTTTGATGATTCTTATAGGAGTTTGTTTGAAGAACTAAGCAACGATTTAAGTTTTGCTCTTGAGAAAATAGATAGCATTAAGAAATCCGTTGTTTTGGAGAACTCAATAGAAAAGGCCACGGAGTGGGTAATAATTACAGATAAAAATGGAAAGATTGAGTATGTAAACGATTATGTATGCGAAATATCGGGATACTCCAAAGAGGAACTTTTAGGTAAAAGGCCAAGTATCTTCAAGTCGGGTTATCACAGTGAGGAATTTTATAGAAAACTCTGGGAAACAATTTCTTCTGGAAAAGAGTTTAGTGCTGTATTTGTAAATAGAGCCAAATCAGGGAAACTCTTTTATTTGGAACAGAAGATAGTTCCTGTAACCCTTCCCGACGGAGAGTCAAGGTTTGTTGGAATTGGAAGGGATATAACGACAGAGAGAATTCTCCTTGAGGAGAACGAGAGGTTAAAGTACTACGACATTCTAACGGGACTTTATAACTTTAATGGCTTTTCTGTCCACGTGGAGGATTTCTTAAATAAAAATCCCGACACTTTGTCTGCTCTTTTGATTTTGGATATAGCCAATTTTTCTTACATTAATAAAACTTTTGGCTCAGATTTTGGTGATGAAGTTTTAAGGAAAGTTACAGAAATCTTAAGAAGTAACTTTAAAAGAGAAGATATAGTTGGAAGAATAGGGGGAGATGAATTTGGAATATTTCTCAAAGATTTGTCAGATAAGAGGGATTTATTCTTAATTATTGAAAGGGTTAAGGATATCCTTAACCGGTACATCCCTTTAAAAGTTGGAAATAGAGAGTTGAACTTAGTCATTCATGGAGGAATTGCCGTTTATCCAGACGATGGAAGAACGTTTAAAGAGCTCTTACAGAATGCAACTGTTGCCTTGAAGGCAGCTAAAAGGAGCAAAGGTAGTGACATAAGAATTTTTAACAAGAGTTTGGAAAAGGAGATAGGTTCATTTTTAGTTGTAGACAATCTCCTATTTAATGCGGTAAGAAAGGAGTTATTTTTATTCCACTATCAGCCTTACTTTAATGTAAAAAGTAAAGAACTTGTCGGTTTTGAGGCACTTGTAAGGATAAGGGATGAAAATGGTATCCTTCACTATCCCGGTGAATTTATAGACGTTCTTGAGCAGTCTAACTATCTAAATCCATTTAGAGAATGGGCTTTAAAGGAAGTTTCAGAAAAGATAAAGAGGTGGAAAAGACCTATAAGTGTAAATATTTCTGCAAGAACGTTTAAAAATCCGAACTTTCCTAAACAGATTTTGGAGTATGTAAAGGAGCTCCCTGCTCCAATGGTTCTTGAAATAACAGAAAGGCTCTACATGTCTGAGGTGGAAAAATCGAAGGAAATTATTAAAGAACTTAGAAAGTGTAAGAACTTAAAAATTTCAATAGACGATTTTGGAACCGGATACTCCTCCCTTTCCTACTTAATGGATATAGATGCAGATACTATAAAAATAGACATATCGTTTGTGAGAAAAATGGTTAAGGATGAACGTTCAAGGATTATAGTAAAGGCAATAGTAACATTGGCAAAGGAACTTAACATGAAAACTGTAGCAGAAGGGGTAGAAACTGAAGAGCAGTTTGAAATAGTAAAGAGTATGGGAATTGATTACGTTCAGGGATTTTTCTTCTCTAAACCGCTTCCCGAGGAGGAAGTTGGTAAGCTACTCGGAAATTAAGTCGGGAAGAACAGAGGAAGCTGATTCCCGAAAAGTAAAGTCACAGTATTTAGAAATGGGAGTTTCCTCAGGATTAATCTCAACAAGTAAAGCTCCTCTTTTCTTCGCAATTAAAGGGAGTGATGCTGCTGGTTGAACTACTGCAGAAGTTCCAACAGTTATAAAGAGCTCACAGTTTTCAGAAAATAGAATTGCTTTTTCAAGGACATTCTCCGGCAGGCTCTCTCCAAACCAGACGACACCTGGCCCGACAACTTCTCCACACTTTGGACAAATTGGGAGCTCCCCACCATCAATTTTCCTGAATACATCCTCTTTTAATTTCTCTTCGGAAATTTTCTTTAAAAACTCCCTGCTTGAGAGAGGAAAGATAACAGAAAACTCCTTTTCAGGATAGAGAGCCCCACAGTATCTGCACTTTCCGTCAAAAATGTAGCCGTGGAGCTCCAGAAACTTCCTATTTCCGGCTTCCCTGTGGAGTCCATCAACGTTTTGGGTTACATGAATAAAATGGGGAAAAACTTTTTCCATTTTAGAAATGGCATAGTGGGCAGGGTTGGGGTTGGAATTTGCTATAAGGTGCATTCTCCAAATGTACCACTTCCAGACAAGCTGCGGATTTTGAAAAAAGGCCTCTGGGGTTGCGAGTTCTGTCGGGTTAAACTTGTTCCAAAGGCCGTCTTTACCTCTAAATGTAGGAATTCCGCTCTCTGCACTTAAACCGGCACCTGACAGAAGAACGACCTTTTTTACCTCTTTTAGAATTTTGATTAGCTTTTCTTTCATTTTTGATTGGTGCCCGGGGCGGGATTTGAACCCGCACGGGATTTCTCCCACAGGATCCTGAGTCCTGCGCGTCTGCCTATTCCGCCACCCGGGCAGGTTTTTCATTTTACGTGATAATATTAACTGTCATTTAGAATTTGTCAACGAATTGTTCGATTGTTCGAGGGTGTTTGAAAATTGCCATAGGAAACAAAAAAGCCTATCCTCTCCGGTATGAGAGCTAAAATTCTCAACTTCAGAAAAGTTTTCAAACTCACTCAAAACTACATGCACCGAAGAGGACAGGCTCTAATTAAATATTTATATCCAATCAGGACAAAAAGGGTGTTCTCGTTCAATACATGGTGGACACCCTGGAGTTTTTTAATATATTCCTCAAACTTCTCTACTGGAGTCTTATAACCAAGACTTTGATGAGGCCTAACGAAGTTGTAAAAGTTTAGATACCTAAATAGTTTCCTGTTCATTTCATCAATTTTCGGCTCAGTCCCTTCTATCATCCACAGTTCCTTCTCCACCGTCTGTATGAACCTTTCAACGTGTGCATTGGTCTTGGGAGACCTCGGATAGCTGAAGTAGTGTTCTATTCCCCTCTCCTTAAGGTAATCCTCTAACTCTCCTATAAACTCACTCCCGTTATCAGTTTGAACCTTTTCTATTTTGAAGGGAAGAAACTTTTCAAGTTCTTGAAAGAATCGTTTTCCACTCCTGCTGCTTTTTGTAGAATAAACCTTTGCAAAGCCTATTCTGGTGAATTTATCTATTGCTGTGAATTGGTAGAAGGTTTTTCCGCACCAGTAGAGGTATTTGACATCTATGAGGACTGTTCCGGGTTTATCGGCTCTAAGTCCTCTTCTGGT
>NZ_FXTM01000009.1 GCF_900182585.1 Balnearium lithotrophicum
ATCTGAGGTTGTCTTACTCTGTGGGGTCTTTTGTTTCTGTCTTTGAGGCCTTCTAAACCGTACTTTTTGTATCTATTTTTCCATTTGTAGAAGGTGGTTGGACTTATTCCGAAGTATCTGCAGGTTAGTCTTGCATTTTGGTGTTTTTCGTAATGTTGAATCCATTTAAGTCTTTTTCTCACGTTTGGGTCTTTTGTTAGGTCGAGTTTTGTTTTTATTTTCGTTCCTCTTTTGATTGTTTTTTTGAAGGGTGTATTTGATATGTGCAGGGATGTTCCTTTGAATTTCTTTAATTGTTTCATTGGTGGACACCTCCTTTTGTTGGAGTTCAAATCTTATTTTAGGGTGTCCACCTTCTTTCTGAACTTCAATACTCCCCAAAATTGGAAATTTAATATTGATTAAGTCAATTTGTATAATCCGCTTTCACAATATAATTAAACAAGGAGGATTCCATGAGGAGGTCCCTCTTACTGGCAAGCATTTTTCTTTTCTTCAGGCACTACCCTCTGCTGGAGCTCCTCTTTCACAGGAGGAGATACTCCAGAAAATTGAGAACTTAGAAAAGAAGGTTCAGGAGCTCGAAAGGGAAAACAGAGAGCTTAAAAGGCTTTTAACGGAAAGAGGAGGGGTTGTTCCTTTAAGAAAGAAAACAGAAAAGGTGAAGGTAGGAGGAAGGGTTCTCTTTAGGTTTTCCCAGTCTGAGGACTTGAAGGAGGGACAGAAGACATTATTTGGAGACCCGGGAAACGGATTTACAGTGAGAAAAGCCAGGTTAAACGTTAAGGGAAAACTTAACGATGGATTCTCTTACGGGATTCAGATAAGGGCAGACAGGGGTAGTAAGGTTGAACTCTGGGATGCCTACGTAAAGTACCGTCTTTCTAACTTTCCCGTTTCGATAAAGGCTGGTCAGTTTAAAATTCCGGTCTCGATGTCCTACCTAAAGAGTGGAACGGAGCTCTGGATTCCCGAAAGGCCCGTTGCAGTAAACCAGATTGCTCCGGTTTGGAGGGATGTTGGAGTATCCGTTACGTACAAACTTCCGTTTAACGGGACGAAGTTAACTGCAGGCATCTTCAACGGAGAGGGTTGGACCAACAAGGATAAAATCTACAACAAGGACAAAAATTACCTGTACACAGTAGCCCTCGATACGGTAGCGTTAAACAGTGAAAACCTCTTCTGGAGACTAAGAGTAGGCGGAACTTTTGGTACCGACAGTGAAAGTAAAGGTTATAAAAAGTCTTACGGTGTAGCTTCCTTAAAGAGACACCTCTTAGACGTGGAGACAAATCTGACACTTAAACCCTACAGACTTTCTCTTGAGGCTGGATATCTCTACGACAATCCATCTGATGCAAAGGATAGCAACGGAAAAGATGTTTCAATTGGAAATGCTAAGGGTTACTACCTCCAGTTTAACTGGGGAGCTCCCGTATTTTCAAAACTCCACTTAGTTGGAAGATACTCGTACGTTGACCCTAACGACGACGTAGATGACAACCGTGATGTTGACTACACAACGTTAGGTTTCTACTACCTGTTGGATGGTTGGCAGGCTGCTCTAAGGTCGTCCTACACGTGGGCTAACGAGCGACACGGTGAGGAAGTTGACAACGACCTGTTTGTGACGGAATTCCAGCTTCTATTCTAAGGGGGAGGCTCCCCCTTTAAAATTCAAACAGTTCGTCATCGTCAAAGGAAAAGTCCCCAAGGTCCGTAAAAGGTTCCTCATCGGAAAAGGAGGGTACGGCCTCCTCAGAGCTCTCAGGAAGAGAGGTTTCAACCTTAACTGCTTCAGGTTCCTCGTTTTCAAATCTTGTCAAGTCCTTTATAAAGGCGAGTCTGACAGTTCCTATAGGACCATTCCTCTGCTTAGCAATTATTATCTCGGCAATTCCCTGTTCCTCTGGGTCGGGGTTCTTCTTGTAAACTTCCGGCCTGTGAATAAAGAGGACTATGTCTGCATCCTGCTCCAAACTTCCACTCTCCCTTAGGTCTGAAAGCTGAGGCCTTTTGTCTGCCCTGTGCTCGACCTGACGGGAGAGCTGGGAAAGGGCAATTACAGGAACGTTTAACTCCTTTGCAAGTCCCTTCAAGGAGCGGGATATTTCTGAAACCTCCTGTTGGCGACTCTCGGTTCTCTTAACTCCCTTCATCAGCTGAAGGTAGTCAACTATTATGAGGTCTAATCCCTTCTCTGCTAAGAGCCTCCTTGCCTTTGCCCTCATTTCAAGGATTGATATTCCCGGAGTATCGTCTATAAAAATGGGAGCCTGTGAAATTTTATCCGCAGACTTCAGGAGGAGGTCAATCTCCTGTGGCTTTAGGAAACCGCTCCTTATCTTGTGAAGGGGAATCTTGGCATCCTGAGCCATGAGCCTTGTTATAAGCTGCTCCTTCGACATTTCTAAGGAGAAAAATGCAACGGTTTTCCCCTCCCTTACGGCAACGTTGTAGGCGATGGAGAGGGCAAACGCCGTCTTTCCCATAGAGGGGCGGGCAGCTAAAATTATGAGGTCTGACTGCTGCAGTCCAGAAGTCATCTGGTCTAACTGGAAAAAGCCCGTCGGGAGTCCCGTGACTACTTCCCTTCTACTTGCGAGTTCCTCTATCTGGCTGATTATCTCAGGTATTACATCACCCACGTGAACTAAGGAGTTTGTAACCCTGTCCTCAGAAAGGGAGAAGACCTCCTTCTCAAGTGTTTCTATGAGAAGCTCCGGGTCAGGGGTCTCCTCAACGAGTTCGTTTATTCTCTTTCCGACTCTGACAATCCTACGAAGGAGGGATTTATCCTTAACAATTTTGCACGCTGACTCAAACTTTTCATAGTTCTCAAGGGCATACTCAATCAGGAGAAGGAGGTAGTTTTCCCCTCCTACCTTTTCAAGCAGACCCCTCTTTTCAAGTTCGTCCTTAAATGAAATCTCGTTGAGTTGTGATTCAGTGTAACCCTCCGCAATTAGGTCTCTTACGAACCTAAAGAGATTTCGGTGCTCCTCCTTGAAAAAGTCCTCAGGGTTAAGTAGCTCAACCCCTCTAAATGAATACGAGGGTTGAACAATCATCGTTCCTAAAACCGAGTACTCAGCTTCAAGGTCGAAGAGTTTGCTCACTCAAGTCCTCCCTCTGCCAGTTCAACTGCTCTAAATAGGGCCCTGGCCTTGTTCAACGTCTCCTTTGCCTCAAGTTCTGGAACTGAATCTGCAACGATTCCAGCTCCGGCCTGAACGTAAACCTTGTTCCTCCTAACAACGGCAGTCCTTATTGCAATTGCAGTGTCCATATTTCCATCAAACGAGAAGTAGCCAACTGCCCCTGCATAAACTCCCCTCTCTGAGGGTTCTATCTCATCAATTATTTCCATTGCCCTCACCTTTGGAGCTCCAGAAACAGTTCCGGCGGGAAAACAGGCCTTCAAAACATCAAAGGCATCCCTATCCTTCATCAACTTTCCTACTACGTTTGAAACTATGTGCATGACGTGTGAGTACCTCTCAATCACCATAAGGTCTGTGACCTTAACGCTTCCCGTCTCCGCTACCCTTCCAACGTCGTTCCTTGCAAGGTCAACCAACATTATGTGTTCTGCCCTCTCCTTTTCGTCTGAAAGGAGCTCCTTCTCTAACTCCTTATCCTCCTGAGGAGTTCTTCCCCTTCTCCTCGTTCCGGCTATTGGCCTCGTTTCAATCGTTTTGTCCTCAACTCTAACCAAAACCTCGGGAGAGGCTCCAACAATCTGAAAGTTGCTGTAGTCCAAATAGTACATGTAGGGAGAAGGGTTAATGTGGCGGAGAGCTCTGTAAAGGCTTAAAGGGTCGGCGTAAAAGGGCTTTTCAAACCTCCTTGAGAGGACAACCTGGATTATATCGCCGTTCCTTATGTACTCCTTAGCCCTTTTTACCATCGTCTTAAATTCCTCGTCTGAAACGTTCACTTTCCAGTCTGAGGTGGATTTTACAGGCTCAGTTTTTGGAAACTCCTGAGGTTTCTTTAAACTCCTCTCGATGGCTTCCAACTTCGAAAGAGCTCTCCTGTACTCGTTTTCAACCTCACCCTTTTCCGTGAAAACGAAAGAAACGGCAGTTATGAGGTGGTTTACGTTGTCAAATATGAGGAGGGCCTCCGGCAGAGTAAATATCATATCGTAAAGGTAGGAGTCCTCCTTATCGCTTCTAACGTTAACCCTTGGTTCAAAGAACTTTACAGCATCGTAGGCCAGGTAGCCGAAGAAACCACCCCAAAGCTTTGGAAGGTTCTCGGTTTTGTAGGTTTTAATGGAGTTGAACACGCCTCTAAGGAGCTCCAAGGGGTCCTCATGTTTAACAACTTCTATTCTTCCGAGCCTGTTAATTTCTCCAAACTTTCCCTTGCTCTTAACGGTAATGTAGTTTCCCAAACCGATTATCGAGAATCGCCCCCACTTCTCTCCACCCTCAACGCTTTCAAGGAGCATAAAGGCACCTAATCTTTTCAACTTTAAAAAGGCAGATAGGGGTGTTTCAAGGTCAGCCAAGAAACTCTTTGAAATAGGGAATAAATTAAATCCCTCTTTAGAAAGTTCTTCAATCTCTTTAACTTCCAACATACAGCTTCTCCAATTTGAGATTTGTAAAAGGAACTTATACCATTTTCATTACTATATTACTCAAGAACAAAATCTCGGAGTAAGTGTGAAGGTAAGTGAGTTTGATTACGAACTTCCAAAAGAGCTAATTGCGAAGTTTCCCGCAGAGCCGAGGGACTCTTCAAGATTAATGGTTCTCCACAGAAAAACAGGAGAAATTAAGCACAGGGTATTTAGGGATATTATAAACTACCTTGAAGAGGGAGACCTTTTAGTCATTAACGATACAAAGGTTATTCCTGCAAGGCTTTTTGGAAGGCTTGATACAGGTGGTAAGGTGGAGCTCCTTTTAATCCGCCAAATAGAACCAGACCTGTGGGAAGTTATGGCAAGGCCTGCAAGGAAGTTGAAGGAGGGAAAGAGATTAATTTTTGATGATGAACTCTCAGGAGTTGTAAGGGGATACTCAGGAGAGGGAAAGAGACTGGTTGAATTTGAACTTGTTGGAGATAAGACCTTTATGGAAAAACTTGAGGAGATTGGCCACGTTCCACTGCCTCCCTACATAGAGAGAGAGGAGAGAAGAGAAGACAGGGAAAAGTATCAGACGGTTTTTGCTAAGAGGGAGGGAGCCGTTGCTGCTCCTACTGCAGGTTTGCACTTTACGAAGGAGCTCTTAGAGAAACTCAAAGAAAAGGGAATTATAATTAAACCTGTTACGCTTCACGTTGGTCCTGGAACCTTTAAGCCTGTTAAGGTTGAAAATGTAGAGGAACACAGGATGGACTACGAAACATACTTTGTTCCAGAGGAGACTGCCAAAGCTGTAGAGGAGACTAAGAGGAAGGGAAAGAGGGTTATCGCAGTTGGAACGACCGTTGTCAGAACACTTGAAAGTGCCTCTGATGAGTTTGGAAATGTGAAACCTGGTGAAGGAGTGACAAACCTGTTTATATATCCAGGATACAAATTTAAGGTTATAGATGCCCTAATAACGAACTTTCACCTACCAAGGTCAACTCTTTTAATGTTAGTAAGTGCATTCGCAGGAAAGGAGAAAGTGTTAAATGCTTACAGGGAAGCTGTTAAAGAAGGTTATCGCTTTTACAGTTACGGTGACGCTATGTTTATCGTTTAAGGCGTACAGTTCAAATTATAAACCTGAAATTGTTATCTCAAAAGAACCTTCAAACTACGACTTTGACGGAGAGGTTTTAAAGTATCGTCTCTACTGGACAATATTTCACGTTGCAGATTCTGAATCGAAAGTTGAGAGGATAGGTGAAGGAAGGCTTAAAATTTGGGGAAGGGCTTCCACTGCGGGAATTGCATCGTGGTTTCAGAGGATATCAGATGAAGGGTACTCAATCTGGAACGAAAAAACATTATGTCCAGAAAGAACCTACATATTTCAAAAGGAGGGGGACTACGAGAGGAACAGGGTTTACACCTACGATTTGAGAAGAAAAATTGTAAAGTACGAAAAGATTCACCCCAAGAAGAAGAAAGTTCAGATAAAGTTTATAAAAATTCCCTTTCTTCCCTTTGAGGACATAGTAACGGCAACTTTCTTTTTCAGAAAGTACGGGATATTTAAGGTTGGAAAAACAACAGTTTTTCCTCTTTTTGCAGGAGGGAGGTTTCAGAACGTAAGCTTCAAAGTTGTAGATAAGAGAAAGATAGATACACTGTTTGGGAAGATAGAAGCCTACAAGGTTATTCCATCAAACAACCTGTCACCTGAGGGAGCCTTCAAGAGAAAGGGAAAGGTGGTTTTCTGGTTCTCTGCCGATGAGAGGCACATTCCGATAAAGGTTGTTGCTGAAGTTGCAATAGGGAGTGTAAGTGCTGTTTTAGTAAAGGCAAAGGGAAAGAACTTTGACTTAGAGAAGGAGATGGAGAAAAAAAAGAGAGAGAATTTAATTGAAAAGTTAATGAGTGGAGAATTTGGAGGTGAGTGATGCCATTTCAACCTAAAACTCCTTACTTGGCAGTCGATGGAATTATAAATATTCAGAGTGAAGATGGAAAATTTGAGGGTATCGTTCTAATAGAGAGGAAGTATCCTCCGGTTGGTTTGGCCCTCCCCGGCGGGTTTGTTGAAGTTGGGGAGAGTGTAGAGAGAGCTCTCTTGAGGGAGATGAAGGAGGAAACGGGACTTGATGTTGTAGCATTGAGGCAGTTTAGAGTTTACTCCGACCCTGAAAGGGACCCTAGGTTCCACGTGGTTTCCGTTGTATTTGAGTGTGTTGCGAGGGGTATTCCAAGGGGTAGTGACGATGCAAAGGTAGCGAGGATTTACAGGTACGATGAAGTTCCACTTGATAAGTTGGTCTTTGACCATTCAGAAATCCTAAGGGATTACCTTTCAGACAAAAGTGCGGTGTTTAGGGGGATTTAATGGATTTCAAAGTTGTAATCCTTGCAGCTGGAAAGGGAACCAGATTTAAATCGAAGTTCCCAAAGGTTCTCCATAGGATACTTGGAAAACCGATGCTCTGGTACGTTTTGAGGTCTGCATTAGAATCTGGAGCCTCCGAAGTAGTTGTTGTTACAGGTCATAGGAGAGAGTTGGTTGAGGATTTTATAAGGAGCGAGTTCCCTAACGTCAAAGTGGCCGTTCAGGAAAAACAGTTAGGCACTGGACATGCAGTTCTCTCAACGTACGAGTACTTAAAGGATTACGGTGGAAAATTGGTCGTCTTGAACGGGGATATGCCTCTAATTAAAAGTGAAGACATAAGGAGAATGGCGGAAACTAACGGAGATATGGCCGTTTTAACTGCTGTGACCGAAAATCCTAAGGGCTATGGGAGAATTATTGAGGAAAATGGAGAGGTGGTAAGAATTGTTGAAGAGAAGGATGCAAGTGAGGAAGAGAGGAAAATAAGAAAAGTAAACACCGGTGTTTACTCCTTTGATTCTAAGAAGCTTTTTGAGGCTCTAAGGGAGGTAAGGAACGAAAATTCTCAGAGAGAGTACTACTTAACAGATGTTCTTGAGATTTTTAAGAAAAAGGGTTACAAAGTTGTTGAAGTTGTAACCGATAACTTCTCCTCCGTCATGGGGGTAAACAACAGGTACGAGCTTTCAGTTGCAGAGAGGGAGATTCAGAGGAGAATTGTTAAGGAGCTCCAGCTGTCGGGAGTAACCATCCACAATCCAGAAACTGCCTACATTGAGCCAGATGTTGAAGTAGGTAGGGATACAGAAATATTTGCTCCCGTCTTTATAAGGGGAAGGACCAAAATAGGAAACAACTGTTACATAGGAGCATTCTCCGATATAGGGGATTCAGAAATAGGTGATGAGGTTACAGTTGAGAGCCACTGCTGGATGAGGGGAGCTCTTTTAAGGAAGGGAGCAAGTGTTGGGCCATTTGCAAAGCTCAGACCAGGAACTGTTTTGGATGAAGGGGCAAAGATTGGAACTTTTGTTGAGACAAAAAAGGCTCACCTTGAAAGGGGAGCAAAGGCCAACCACCTGACCTACTTAGGTGACTGTAGAGTAGGAGAGAACACAAATATTGGAGCTGGAACGATTACCTGTAACTACGATGGATTTAAAAAGTGGTTTACGGATATTGGTAAGAACGTTTTCGTTGGGAGCAATACGATTTTTATAGCTCCTGTAAAAGTGGGGGACTGGTCAATTACGGCTGCAGGTTCTGTTATTAACAGGGACGTTCCTGAAAATTCACTGGCGGTGGCAAGGGCTAAACAGGTTAACTACCCTGGCAAGGCTGAAAGGATAAGGGAAAAACTCAAAAAGAGGGCTGAAGATGAACATTCTTCAAAGGATAGTTGAGTACAAAAAGAGGGAGATTGAAGAGGTAAAAAAGAATTTCAACATACCCGTCCTTATAGACGAGGCTGAAAGGAGAGAAGTTCCCTTCAATTTTAAGGAGGCCCTTTCGAAAGAGGGAATTAACATAATTGCCGAAGTTAAAAAAGCTTCACCCTCAAAGGGAGTTATAAGGGAAGATTTCAACCCTGTTGAGATAGCAAAGGCCTACGAGAGAGGAGGAGCTGCTGCTGTATCTGTTTTGACTGACAAGGAATTCTTTCAAGGTTCTCCAAGGTATTTGGTTGAGGTTGCAGAAAGTGTTAATCTGCCTGTCTTGAGGAAGGATTTCATAGTAGATGAATTTCAAATTTACGGTGCAAAGACTTTAAAGGCATCCTCATTCCTCCTGATTGTTTCAATACTGTCCGATTCTCAACTTAAGGACTTTATAGAACTTGGTAGGGAACTTGGAATGGAGCCTTTGGTTGAGACCCACGATGAGTGGGAGGTGGAGAGAGCTCTAAAGGCAGGTGCAGAGATAGTGGGAGTAAACAACAGGGACCTAAAAACGTTCAACGTCTCCCTCTCAACAACACTAAGGCTCCTACCCTTAATAAAGGAAGAGGGGAAGATTGCCGTTTCCGAGAGTGGAATAAAGGGGAAGGGGGACATAATTAAACTTAAAGAGGCAGGAGTGGATGCCTTCCTCATTGGAGAAACGTTGATGAGAAGTGAAAATCCTGAGGAGGTTCTAAAAAGTTGGCTTTCTTGAGAATCCTATTGCTCTGTTTCCTTTTTACCTCAAATGCCTTTGCAGACTGGTACATTTTGATTCCCAAAAAGAGACCTGTTCGGAAGCAGATTCCCAAGAATGTTCCTATTCCTAAATTAAAAGGAGAAAAGATCCAACCAAAACCATACTCTATAGAGATAAACAAAATTTTAGCTCCCGACTTTTCTATACCAGTCAAGAATAGGAAAATCTCCAAAGAGGAGTTTAATGGAAACAATATCATTGTAGTTTTTGTTGATAGTCTCTTTTCTCCATTTACAGAAGCATTAGCATCCAAAGTTGAAAAACTTAATTTGAAAAGGACAAAATTTATTATTATCAGTGTCAATGATTCAGACTTTGCTTTTGTAGAAACTTTTAAGAAATTACTTCACATCAAGAAGACGATAGTAAGTGCAGATAGCTATGTTTTTAAACAGTTTAAGAGTAAAATTAAGGAAATTTCTGTTCCATCAATGCTAATAATTGATAAATATGGCTTTATAAGATACTTCTCTCCTCATATAGAAGGGGAGAACACGGAAAAATTAGTTTTAGAGCTTAACGAACTTTTGAAGTCATTAAACAAGGAAAAAAAAGGATAAGCGGCAGGGAGCCGCTCTAAATTGCTTTTTGAACTTTTCCGGCTTTAAGACACTTAGTACACACCCAGATTCTCTTCTTCTCTCCATTAACTACAGCCTTTACCTTTTGAAGGTTTGCCTTCTGCTTTTTGCTTGAAACCCTGTGAGAGTGGCTAACCTGATTAATAAAGATACTTGTCTTTCCACATATAGCACATCTTGCCATTTAAAACCTCCTATATTAAAAATGCATCGGCTAATTTATCACTAAGTTTTCAAAGTTTCAACACATTGTTCTCGTTCAATACATGGTGGACACCCTGGAGTTTTTTAATATATTCCTCAAACTTCTCTACTGGAGTCTTATAACCAAGACCTTGATGAGGCCTAACGAAGTTGTAAAAGCTTAGATACCTAAATAGTTTCCTGTTCATTTCATCAACTGTCGGCTCAGTCCCTTCTATCATCCACAGTTCCTTCTCCACCGTCTGTATGAACCTTTCAACATGTGCATTGGTCTTGGGAGACCTCGGATAGCTGAAGTAGTGTTCTATTCCCCTCTCCTTAAGGTAATCCTCTAACTCTCCTATAAACTCACTTCCGTTGTCAGTTTGAACCTTTTCTATTTTGAAGGGAAGAAACTTTTCAAGTTCTTGAAAGAATCGTTTCCCACTCCTGCTGCTTTTTGTAGAATAAATCTTTGCAAAGCCTATTCTGGTGAATTTATCTATAGCTGTGAATTGGTAGAAGGTTTTTCCGCACCAGTAGAGGTATTTGACGTCTATGAGGACTGTTCCGGGTTTATCGGCTCTAAGTCCTCTTCTGGTGCGGTTCTTTTTCCCTACTTGTTTTCTTTTCTTAAAGTTCCATGTGAGTTTTCTGGTTCTTTCTATCAGATTGTTTCTCTTTAAAACTCTGTAGATGGTTGAAGGAGAGACTTTTATGTCGAGGTACTTTTCTATAAAGACTGATATTTTTTCTTTGCTCCAGGTAGGGAATTTTTCCCTCACTGTGATTATGAGAAGTTCAAGTTCTGGTTCTATCTGAGGTTGTCTTACTCTGTGGGGTCTTTTGTTTCTGTCTTTGAGGCCTTCTAAACCGTACTTTTTGTATCTATTTTTCCATTTGTAGAAGGTAGTTGGACTTATTCCGAAGTATCTGCAGGTTAGTCTTGCATTTTGGTGTTTTTCGTAATGTTGAATCCATTTAAGTCTTTTTCTCACGTTTGGGTCTTTTGTTAGGTCGAGTTTTGTTTTTATTTTCGTTCCTCTTTTGATTGTTTTTCTGAAGGGTGTATTTGATATGTGCAGGGATGCTCCTTTGAATTTCTTTAATTGTTTCATTGGTGGACACCTCCTTTTGTTGGAGTTCAAATCTTATTTTAGGGTGTCCACCTTCTTTCTGAACTTCAACAGAAATTGTTAAAACAATAAAGTCAATCGTAAGGTCCAAGTATCCTATTCATTGTACTGCATGATAAAGAAATGCACTAAGTCTTCAAATCACTACTTAGTTTCTATTACTAACATAAAGAATATTTTATATATAGATTGCTTAATCATATAAGATTTTGCTTAATTTATAAAAATTTGACTAAATAAAACTGTTTTTTTATACTTCCACATATATCTCTTAAAGGGGGATAGAAGTGGAATTTCACTTGGATAAAGCAAAGATACTTTCCAAAGCAGACCTAAAGGAGTTTTTAGAAGGACTTAAAAACTTCGGAACCTTAATTGCCCCAAAGAGAAAGGGTGAAAAATTCGTATTCGATAGAGTTGAGAACGTTGATGAAGTGGAATTAAACTATACGAGAACCATCCTCCCGCCAAAGAAATTTCTCCTTCCTTACAGAAGGGAGAGATTTTCCTACAACCTGGAAACTTTGGAGTTTGAAAATCCCCCTTTCACCGAGAACCAAGTTATCTTCGGCATTCACTCATGCGACCTCCATGGAATAACGATTCTTGACTCAATCTACCTAAAGGAAAATCCAGACCCCAAATATTTGGACGTTAGAAGAAAAACAATTTTAATCGGAGTTTCGTGTAAACCTGATGAATACTGCTTCTGTTTATCAACGGGAACGGCGTTTCCCGATGGTGCTAACTGGGACCTGTTTCTAACTGATATTGGAAATGACTATTTCATTACGGTAGGAAGTCCTAAAGGGGATGAAGTATTAATCTCCCTTAAACACCTACTTAGAGAAATTACTCAAGAGGACTTGAACCTCTATAAAAAAACCTCATCACGAAAAAAAAACGCTCTTTAGTGATACTCCAGAACTGAGCAGAATCTCCCAAGTGATAGAACTTGAGTACGAGTCACAAGTTTGGGAGGAGGAAGCGAAAAGGTGTCTCGGATGTGGAACCTGCACCAACGTATGTCCAACTTGTTTCTGTTACTCCTCTGTCGATATCCCAAGTATCGATGGAAGAACTGTCTCAAGGATTGAGTTCACAACCTCATGTCAGTATCCATACTACTCCTTAGTAGCCGGTGGACACTACTTCAAGCCAAAACGTTCAGATAGGTTTAAGCACAGGTACTACCACAAGTTTGTAGGTTACCCATACCAAGTAGGTAAATTCGGCTGTGTGGGGTGTGGAAGGTGCTCTGCTGAGTGTCCAGCAAAAATCAGCATAGTCCAAACACTTAAAAAGTTAAAGGGAGAGGGTAATGAAGAAGGAGTTCGAAAAGTTACTGACGAAACCATTACCACAAGACCCGTTTAAACCACAAAAGGTTCTTATAACTGACGTTGAAGATTTGGCTCCAGACCACAAGAAATTTTCCTTTGTATTTACAGATGATGAACTCAATGAAAAGTGGAATCACACTCCCGGACAGTTCGTAATGATTACAGTTCCAAAAGCCGGAGAAATCCCAATATCTATCTGTTCCTCTCCCACGAGGAAAGGAACTATCGAACTAACAGTACGGAAGGTAGGAAGGAAAACAGAAGTTTTACACAGAATGAGACCCGGGGATTTCGCTGCAATAAGGGGTCCCTATGGAAACGGTTTTCCAGTGGAAATAATGCAGGGACATAACGTTCTAATTATTGCAGGAGGATTGGGAATAGCTCCTCTCCGTTCACTCATTTGGTACATCTTGGACAGGAGACAGCTTTTTAAAGAAGTTTACATCCTCTACGGAACGAGAAACTTTGAATCTGTCCTTTATAAGGAAGAACTCAGGAGATTAAGAGAAAGAAAGGACGTTAAATGTATCTACATCCTTGACAGAATTGAAAATGAGGAAGATAGGAGATGGACCGAGAGGGAGGGGCTTTTAACAGAGGTCATTTCTGAAGTTAAACTAAATCCGGAGGAAACCTACGTTGCAGTCTGCGGACCTCCTGTAGCCTATCGGTTTATAGGGAAGGAACTTCTCAAAAACGGATATCCGGAAAGTCAAATATTTGTTTCCCTTGAGAGGAAAATGGAGTGTGGAATAGGTAAGTGCGGTCACTGCCAAATCGGATACAAGTTCGCCTGTATTGATGGTCCCGTTTTTCCCCTTTGGGATACAAAAAATCTCCCGGAGATGATCTGATGGTAAGGGTAGGAATATTAGGACTAACAGGTTGTTCAGGGTGTCAGTGTGAAATCCTCAACTGTGAGGATGCAATTATCAGTTTGTTAGGTAGGGTTGATTTTTCATTTTTCCCCCTTGCGAAAGACAGCAATTCTATTAAAAACCTTGACATCCTTTTTGTTGAAGGCTCTGTATCATCCGAGTTAGATGAAGAATTGGTAAAGAAGGGAAGGGAAAATTCAAAACTCCTTGTTGCTATAGGAAGTTGTGCCTGCTACGGAGGAGTTCAGGCCCAGAGAAACGATGAGGTATCCCTTGAGGAAATGATAAGGGAGGTCTACGGAGAAAAAGGTGTTCCAATAAAGGTATTTAAGGCAAAACCTCTTAGGGAAGTAGTGAAGGTGGATTATGAACTTCCTGGATGTCCACTCGATAAAAAACAGTTTATCTATGCAGTTTCCTTCCTGCTTAACGGTATAAGGCCCTAAGATTCCCGTCTGCCATGAGTGTAAGCTTTCAGAAAATGACTGTTTATTGCTTAAAGGAATTCCCTGTTTAGGACCGGTTACTCAGGCTGGATGTGGGGCTCCCTGCACAGAGAGAAGAGTCGGTTGCCAGGGATGTCGGGGAAGCTGTGATTTCCCAAACCTTGCCGAGATGCTTTCCCTTCTTGAAGAGTGTGGATTAAAGGAAAAGGATGCCATCAACTTTTCTAAGGTTTTTGGTGGAGTAGATGTTCAGAGGGAACTTTCAAAACTCAACAGGAGAGCAGTGAAATGAGAAAGGAAGTAAACATAAATCACCTAACGAGAGTTGAAGGTCACGGAGCTGTCAGCATTGTTTTCGAAAATGATAGATTGAAGGAGATAAAGCTGAGATTTACAGAAGGACCAAGGTTTTTTGAGTACATTACGAGGGAAAGGTTATTCACCGAAGTTCCAAAGATTGTTTCAAGAATATGTGGAATATGCTACGTATCTCACCGATTGGCCTCCTGTTTTGCAATCGAGGATGCCTTTAAGGCAGGTATTCCTGACGAAATAAAACTTCTTCGGGAACTCCTCACAGTAGGGGAATTCCTGGAAAGCCACGCTCTACACCTTTATTTCCTTGTCCTTCCAGATTTTATGGGGTACGGTTCAACTTTGGAAATGGCCAACGACTATCCCAACGTGGTTAAGAGGGGATTTTTCATAAAGGACGTTGGAAACAGAATAATGAAGATAATAGGAGGAAAAACGGTCCACGGGGAGAATATCGTTCCTGGGGGATTTGAATCAATACCTAAAAAGGAGGAACTTGAAGAAATTAGAGAGCTTCTCTACAGGGTGATTCCGGAGATAGAAGCAACTATCTCCTTATTTGATTCTTTCAACTATGAAAAAACTAACAAAGAACACTCTTTAAGACTGTGCATAGACTCTGAGAAATTTTCCCTTATTGGGGACAAACTGTTCCTTTCCGATGGAACTCTTTTTACAAAGAGGGAGTACGAAATTTTTGTTGAGGAAAAGGTATCGGATTACAGTACTGCTAAGTACTCCACAATAAAGGGAAAACCTTATCTCATAGGTCCACTATCAAGGGTAAATCACTACATTGAGAAGTTTTCAGGAGAGGTAAAGAAGAGAATACAAACTCTCAAAAACAGATTTCCCACCGACAATACGCTACTTGCAAACCTATCGAGAGCTATTGAGATGTTGGAACTCTCCTATCAGGGTTTGGATATAGTTGAGGATTTGCTCAAAAGCTACCCATTTACAGGAAAGGTAAAGCTCCATCCAAAAAAGGGAACGGGCTACGGAGTAAAGGAGGCTCCTCGAGGAACCCTTTACCACAGGTACACGTTTGACGAAGAGGGAAGGTGCATCGGTGCCAACATCATAACTCCAACAGCTCAACTTCAGTCGGTGATAGAGAAGGATTTGAAGGAACTCATAGAACTCTATCCAGAACTTAATGACAGTGAACTTAAAAAGAAAGCAGAAATCCTTGTAAGGGCCTACGACCCGTGAATTGCCTGTGCTGTCCACCAGTTTGGTGGAGAAGAACAGATGGTTGAGGTGGTGAGGTATGGTTAAGACATCTCTTGTGAACGAATGTAAGCTCTTTTCAACTTTTAACGAAAAAGAGAAGGAAGTACTATCGGAGTTTCTTAATGAGGTCTCTTTTAAAAAGGGAGAAGCCCTCTTTGAAGAGGGCAGTGGAGCAGATGAATTTTTCTTCATAAGGAAAGGGAAGATAGGTCTATACCGAAACGATAACTTTGGAAATCTAACAAAGGTAGCTGAAGTTCACGGAGGAGTTCCTTTAGGGGAGTGTGCCTTCTTCCTTGGAACACCACACTCACTTAGAGCTATAGCAGAAGATGATGTTAGGGCTCTCTCGCTTTCAAGAGAGAAGTACGAACTTCTAAAGAGTAACTATCCCCAACTTGCAATAAAGTTAATTGAAATCATTAATGGAATTGTTTCTGAAAGGCTTAAAGAGGAGGATAAGAAGTTTGCAGATATATTCTGCTTTTTTAGGGTTGGAGGACAAGGATGGAGAAGATAGTTGGAATGTTAATAGTTGTTCCTTGGATTCTATCTGTTTTAGTTTTTCTCTCATCCAACCACAGGTTGAGACAATTTATAACCTTTTTGTCCCTTCCTCTACTTACAGGCCTATCGTACATCGTATGGAATTCTCACCTTCCCATTTTTATTGAAACACCTGATTGGATGGAAACAGCAGTCACTGTATTTGATTATCTACTACTCGGTTATTTTCTACTCCAGGGAGTAAGATTTAAAAATTTCTTAGTCTTTATTCTTGTCATATTCCAAGTATTCCTACTTACGTGGGCTCTTCTAATACTGCCCCATTCAGAAACACCTTCAATCTATGTTGATAAGCTGACAGTCTTCTTCTACTTTTTGGTTTCAATTGTCGGTTCAATCATCTGTATATACGCAACAAAGTATATGGAACAGGAGGACTTAAGTAGGGAAAATAGGTTTGTATCAGTGCTTCTCTGGTTTTTAGGGGTTATGAACTTTATAGTCTCTGTTAATAACATCGAATGGTTCTTTGCACTGTTTGAAACAACAACTCTCGCTTCCTACGTCTTAATCAGGTTTAGATGGGATGAAGTATCCATTAAAAATGCTCTTAGAGCTCTCTGGATGAACCAGATTGGAGGAGTAGCCATCCTCCTCTCCATACTTTTTGCAGTCAAATACTATGGAACGTTTTTCTTTACAGATTTCCTTAAGTTAGGAATTCCTACTGCTTCTATGATTCCCTTTGGATTTCTCTCAATTTCTGCCCTTGTAAAGGGAGCTCAAATGCCCTTTCACAGGTGGCTGTTGGGAGCTATGGTAGCTCCAACTCCCGTTAGTGCAATTCTCCACTCAGCCACAATGGTGAAGGTTGCTCCCTATCTGATACTCAGACTCTCACCTGTAATAAAGGGGACCCTCCTTGCCAAACTTCTCATTGTGACGACGGGATTTGTATTTGTAGCGGCCGGCCTTCTGGCTCTAACTCAGGAAAATTTTAAGAGGATTCTTGCCTACTCAACAATTTCCCTGTTGGGCCTCATGATGCTAACTGCAAGTATTGGAAGCCCCGTTGCTGTTACAGCATCCCTCCTTTTGATTCTTTTCCACGGAATAGTAAAAGCCCTTCTCTTTTTGGAAGCTGGAATTATGGAGAAGGAGTTTAATGCAAAGTACATAGAGGATATGAGGAGGCTTGTAGAGAGAGCTCCTATCACCGTTCTTTTTATTGTGCTTGGTTTTATGAATATGACACTTGTTCCGTATGGAATATTTGTAGCAAAGTGGATAACGCTTGAGGAAGCCTGTAATTTCCTCTACCACGGGGCGTACATAGCGTCTGTTATCCTCATAACTGTTGGAGGGGTTATCTTAACTGTCCTTTACTTTAAAGTTATAGGTGTAATTTCAAGGAAAAGAGGTGAGTTTGTAAGCTTTAAATTGGAGAAGCTTCCGCTAACGTATCTTTTAACTACAAGCACCTATTTAACACTTGCCATCTTGGGTTCAATCTTCATAGCTCACCTCAGTACAGACTTTATATCCCCAATAGTAAAGGAGATTACACATGAAATTCCTATGATAGAAGCAAAAGGCCTCACCCTCACTACTCCCTACTCAAAATTATTCGGCTGGCAGATTGTTGGAGCAATACTTTTACTGATAATTGTTCCTCTACTGGCCTACTTCATTCACTTTAGAGCAGACAAAATATACGAGTATACATGTGGGGAAAACCTCCAGTTAAGAATTGGAACCTATGATTTTGTATGTATCTCAAAACTTGAGCCATTTGTAGAAACAATATCTATTGCCTTTTTCATCCTCACTCTCATTTTAGGAGGAGGACTGGTATGACAAATTTATTTTCGATAATAGCTACCCTTCTTTCTCCTATTGTAGGAGGATTTGTGTACGGAATAGAAAGGGTTTTAAGGGCAAGGATGCAAAATAGAATTGGGCCTCCTCTTCTTCAGCCTTTTTACGATTTCCTCAAGCTGATGGATAAAAGACCTGTGATTATTCACTCGTTCCACGCATTCATGGGAATCATGTACTTGATAGGAACGTGGTTTTCCCTCTACGTCCTATTGGCAGGTGGCGATATACTAATAGCAATATTCTTTCACGTTCTTTCTCTTGCCTTTTTGGTTCTTGGAGGTTTTAGCGTAAGGTCTCCCTACTCCGTAGTTGGGAGTATCAGAAAGCTGACCCATATGCTTGCTTACGAACCAATATTCGTACTTACCGCTGCAGGACTGTACCTTGTAACAGGGACCTTCCAGATTTCAGAAATGTTAAAATCTCCATTCATTCCCCTTCTTTATTTACCTTTGGTCTTTGTAGCATTCATCCTTTCCATCCCAGCTGTACTTGAGAAATCCCCCTTTGATGTTGCGGAAGCCCATCAAGAAATAATAGGTGGATCCGAAATTGAGTACTCAGGAAAGTTCTACGAGGCCGTTTATACTGGAAAGTGGCTTGAGTACGTTTACGTGTTCTTCTTTATTTTCCTGTTCTCAGGAAATCACTACTGGCTTGGACTTCTTCTTGTTTTACTGTCGTTTCTTTTAGTAAACCTTATAGATAACTCAACAATGAGGGTTAATTTCAGGCAAATGGTTTCGTTTCATTGGTACATACTAATTCCTCTTGTTGCAACCAACGTAATGCTCTTAGCTCTCTGGAGGATTCAATGAACTTAAAAGTTTTCAGGAAAAAGTCCCCATGGATACTTCACTACAACACAGGAAGCTGTAACGGTTGTGACATTGAGATTCTTGCCTGCTTAGCTCCAAAGTACGATATCGAAAGGTTTGGAGCCCTTAACAGAGGGAACCCTAAACAGGCAGACATATTTCTCGTAACTGGTCCTGTGACAAAGAGAGCAAGGGAAAGATTGATAAGGCTGTTCATGGAAATTCCTGAGCCAAAAGTTGTAGTAGCAGTTGGAGCTTGTGCCTGTACCGGAGGTGTATTCAGGGGAATGTACAACGTTGAAAACGGTGTAGATAAAGTTATTCCCGTTGATGTTTACGTTCCGGGATGTGCTGCCAGGCCTGAGATGATAATAGATGGTATTGTGAAGGCCTTAGAAATCTTAGAAAAGAAAAATAAAGAGATTGAGTTTCCACGTAAATGTAAGTGTTCAAAAGGTCTTGAAGGTGCTGAGTATCTCTTAGGAAAGCAGCTCAACAGAAGAAAGCTTGTCTTGGATGGATTGAGGAGGTGCAATGAAGATAGAGGAGATTAAGTTGCCTTTAAGGGATATAAGGAGGGCCATCAAAGATTTCTACGACCCTGAAAAGTGGCACTTTATAACCGTCAATGGAACAGATTTGGGTGGGAAAGTAAAACTTAAATGGTTTTTCGCGAGCTATGAAGACGTTAACAGGTATACTGTTTTTGTTTCTGAAGCTGAGTATAACGATGAAGTCCCAACTATAACTTACATAGTTCCCTCAGCCTGGATAGCAGAGTGGGAACTTGCAGACCTTTTAGGTTTAAACGTTGAAGGAGCAAGGAAGGGATTGTTTTTAGAACCAGATAGTCCTCAAGCACCTTTAAGGAGAGGTTAAATGGGAAACAGAATAACCATACCATTTGGAAGTCAGCACATAGCTCTACCAGAACCTATAAGATTTGTTTTTCAAACAAGAAACGAAAAAATAGTAGATGTTGATGTTGATGTGGGATACGTTCACAGGGGAATAGAAAAGGCCTGTATGACCAAGTTCAAGTACATGCAGGTCGGATACGTAGTTGCAAGAGTCTGCGGACTCTGTGCTATTTCCCATACGTTAGGATACGTTACTTCTATTGAAAAACTAATGGGGATTGAGGTTCCTAAAAGGGCTCTCTACCTCAGACTAATTGTAAGCGAACTTGACAGAATACACTCTCATCTTTTTGCAATGGGACACACTGTCGAAGCTGCGGGGTATGAAAATCTCTTTATGAAAACCTTTAGAGAGAGAGAATTGATAATGGAGCTCCTTGAGCTCCTGACGGGAAATAGAGTCCAGTTTGACTATGCAGCGCTCGGCGGAGTTAACAGAGATTTAAGTTCTGAGGTTGAAAAAGAACTTAAAGAAAAGCTGATTCTCTTAAAGGAAAAATGTTGTGAATTAAGAGACATTTTTGAAAATGATTACACTCTAAAGTATAGATGGAAAGGAACGGGAGTTGTTACACCTCAAATGGCAAAGGAGCTCAACGTAGTTGGGCCTCCTGCAAGGGCTTCTGGACTGAAAATTGATATGAGGGAAACAGGATACCTTCCTTTCAAAGAGGTCGGATTACGAGTTATAACGAGAACTGAGGGAGATATCTATGCCAGAAACTTAGTTAGAGCAGATGAAGTTTTAAACTCAATTGAAATGGTTGAAAATGCTTTAGAGGGACTACCAGAAGGAAATATAAAGGTTTCTGTAAAGGGCTTACCTAAGGGTGAAATGTTTGTTAGGGTGGAAGCTCCAAGGGGAGAGCTCTTTTACTATATCAAAGCAAGTAAGAAACTGGTACTTGATAGATTAAGAATAAAGGTTCCTACATTTTCAAACATTCCAGTAATGAAGGAACTTTTTGTTGGAATGGACTACTCAGACGTTCCAGCAACAGTCATAAGCTTTGACCCCTGTTTATCATGTACTGCAAGGTAGGAGGAGAAAGAATGAAGGAAATGTTTATAGAATCAATCAAAAACCTATTTAAGAAGCCTGCAACTGTTAAATATCCTGAAGAACCCTCTCCACCTCCTCCAAATTACAGAGGCCTTATAGTGTATAAGGAGGAACTGTGTATATTCTGTACAAGATGTGAAATGGTCTGTCCTCCTGGTTCCATAAAATTTACCTCCAGTTCAGATGGTTCAAAGAAATTCCACTATAATCCCTACCTGTGTATATACTGTGGAGAGTGTGTCAGAGCTTGTCCTAAACAGGGTTGTCTCACACAAATCGAGGATGTAGCTCCTCCAGCCACACACGAAGAGGTTCCAAATTGGGACAAAATAGAGGGAATATCTAAAAGTTAACTAATTTCCTCCTTACAGATTAAGTTGTATTCCCTCTTCTAACTTCTTCCAAATTCTCAATAAGCTCCTTGCAGGTTTTACTTCTCATGATTCTATTATTGATTTTCGCCTTCCCTTTTATTCCCTTAAATATTTGGCTTATCTGGGCTTTTATAACTTTACATGCTTTTTCTCTTTCAAAGAACTCCCACATTAAGAAGAGCTCCTTAAGTATAAAGTCAACCCGTTCTGAAATACTTGCTGTGTAACTTTTCTTTTCCTTATACTCTTTAAAAATCCAGGGATTTGAAACTGCTGCTCTACCTATCATTACTCCATTACATCCAGTTTCTTCAAACTTCTCATCAACCTCCCTCCAACTTCTTACATCGCCGCTTCCTATTACTGGAATATTTCCGGCCAATCTCTTCAAATCCTTAACTCTGTTCCAGTCTGCCTTTCCAGAAAATCCCTGTTTTGCAGTTCTTGGATGAAGAGCAATCGCCGATACTCCTGCCTTTAGGAGCTCTTCAGCAATCTCTTCCAGATTATCCTCGTAAAAACCAAGTCTTATTTTTGCAGTTACAGGAGTACCGTAGGGTTTAAGGGCTCTTACCGTTTCTTCAACGATTCTTCCCATCTCCCTTGGAAACTGAAGCAGATATCCTGCCGCCTTTGCCTTTAAGACCTTTTTTACAGAGCAGCCAAAGTTTATGTCTATTGCATTGGGTTTGTACTTCTTCACAACCTTTACTGCCGCCTCTGAAATCTCCTCAGGATTCCTGCCGTAAAGTTGAAGGTGGATAGGTCTTTCCTCTTCTGTAAAGTAGAGGAGCTCCCTCTCCTCCCTTCCGTAGATTAGCCCAGTTGCATTTATGAGCTCAGAGTAGACTCTATCTGTTCCAAGCTCTCTGCACAATCTCCTAAATGCAGAATGGGTATAACCAGCCATAGGAGCAAGAATTACTTCTCTTTTTATTTCCATGGTCTAAACCTCAGTTTTAATTCTTTGCCATGATACAATAAACTAAACGGTTTAACGGTTAGGAGGTAAATATGAACGTTTCAAATTTAGCCAGGGAAGAAATACCTTTCATCTTAGGTTATGCTGCAGTTAAATTTAACGGTGATTTAATAGATTCCTTCGGCGAAGAAACACAAAAAATTTTGGACAACATAAAAAATATTGTTAAAGAGTATCTAACAATATACAAGAACTTAGGAGAATACTCCATAGGAATGCCAAAAGAAATACTTATGAGCACAACAGAAATATTTATTTTAGTTAGAATTTTCTACAATGAGGAAATTTTCCAAGTTGCAATTCTTCAAAGTGATGCAAATCTTGGCTTTACACGTTATAAACTACACGAGTACATTCAAAAATTAACTAAATAATCCAATCTGAGGTTGTCATGGGACTAAAAATTGAAGAATTAAAGGGCGGAAATATTG
Source organism: Balnearium lithotrophicum (assembly GCF_900182585.1). Classification (NCBI taxonomy): domain Bacteria; kingdom Pseudomonadati; phylum Aquificota; class Aquificia; order Desulfurobacteriales; family Desulfurobacteriaceae; genus Balnearium; species Balnearium lithotrophicum. The sequence goes on from NZ_FXTM01000009.1 coordinate 22,274, forward strand.
ATTTAAATAAACCAGTTGTTCTTTATGAAGATGAGAACCACAGAGTGGCTTGGGTTGGAAGTTCTGAGGATTTTATATTTAGGTGCAATGCTTACCTAATTTCATCAGGGGACAAGAACGTCCTGTTAGACCCAGGAGGAATCCAGCACTTTCCTCAGGTTAAGGATAGGGTTTCACAGCTTATAGATCCTAAAGAGGTTACCCATATTGTTGCTCATCACCAGGACCCTGACGTTGCAGGGTCTACTCCTAAGTGGTTGGAGATTAATCCGGAAATAACAATCGTAACTACTCCAAGGACTAAAGTTCTTCTTCCCTACTACGGTTTTGATAGAAACAAAGTTAAATGGTTGGACGTTAGCGTTTTGGATGATACGATGCTTGAGCTTGGAGATGGAAGTACTTTAATCTTCCTTACAGCTCCATTCCTTCACTTTCCTGATGCATTTGTTACTTACGATTCAAAATCTAAACTGCTGTTTTCTGGGGACATTTTCGCTGCAATCCAACAGAAGTGGGAGCTTATCGTTTCTAATTTTGAAAGGCACAAGACAGAAATGATGTACTTCCACGTCTACTATATGGCTTCGAATAAGGCACTAAAGTACTTCGTCGATAAAATCAAGCCCTTCCCAATTGAAGCTATAGTTCCACAGCACGGTTCTATAATACCAAAGGAGTTTGTGAAGGATGCCCTTGAATTTTTAGAAAACTTGAAGTGTGGAATTGACCTCCTCTATGAGGAGTCTCCAATTCAGATAGTTTTAAGCGATTTAATTTAGATGGAGGAGCCATGGCAAGCAAAAAGGAGATGTTGGAGCAGGTTTTATCAGATTTGTCAGATTCTCTTGGAAGTGACCTTCTTGGAGCTCTTATTGCTACTCCTGACGGTCAGGTTGTAGTTTCCCTTTTGATGAAAGGTGACTTGAATGCCCAGAAACTTGCAGCTATGGCAGCTGCTGTTGTCGGTACGTCAGATAGACTTTCAAAACTTGTTGAGGCAGGAGACTTTCAGGATGTTCTCGTTCGCTGCGAGAGGGAAAACATTATGGCAAGAAGAACTGGAAGGAGAGCAATTTTAGTTACAGTTGTCAAGAAGGATGCAAATATAGGACTCCTTAATATAGAAATCGAGGATGCAGCAAGCAGGATTATCTCAATTTTGGGAAGTTAGAAGTTTTCGGAGCTCCCCAATAATGAAAGGTTCATTTAACTTAAAGTCGGGGAGCTCTTTCGAGTCTATTATCAATGCTATAAAGTTTTCTCCACTGTAAACTATGAGGAGAAAATATTTAGAGAAAGTCTCAACTATTTCCCCTTCGCTACAGTTTTTATAGGCTAACGTTTCCTTTATCAAATCTACAATAGAAACTTTAATTTCTGAATTATTCGACTCGTTAGTGATAATATACTTTATACTTTTTTGGTCAAAGAATTCGCTACTTACTCGCAGAATTTCCCTTTCTATCTCCGATGTAGTTCCTTTATCTTCTCTCAATATGTTTTCTTCAGTTTGAATTGTCTCAGAGAAATCACCAATGTCAGTAGAAAGTTCCTCTCCTGGAAGTTCAAATTTGTCAGATAAAAGAGAGAACAGCTCCATCTGCCCAATTTGACACCTTCCCTTTTCAACCTTTAACGGCATCAAATCTACAGATTTTATTTCGTTTTCCCTATCAAAGATGAACTTCAGTCCCTCTATCCCTTCCAAAATCCCATCATTTTCAACTACCACATCTATAATATTCTCTCCCTTTATCGAAACTTCCCCTTTCCAGTCTTTACCTTTAACTAAAAGAGTTTTCTTTGTATGAACTGAAAGAAGACCAAAGAGAACTTCCTGAAAGGTCAATGTTTACCTCGTCCTAAAATTTTGTCAATATCCTGTGATATTTTAAAAACCCAACTGCGAAGTTTCTTTAAACCTTTATCTATTGAAAAGTGAGGGGATAGTTCGGGGTCAACAATATAAACAACAAAGAAGTCCAGCTTTTTTGAGAATCCTTTAACTACAAAAACAATCTCTCTTGTATCCATCTGATAAATTAGCACCCTCGGCGGTTCAAAATTGGCTATTTTAAGTCCCGGATGAGATTTTTCATGAAATTTAAGAGCACTTTGAAAAAGTTTCTGGGCATAGGGTAACAATCTCTCCACATTATAGTTATCGTTCCTCTTTTTTAAAAAAATTTTAAGGCCATCCGTTCCGACAATAGCGGTTGATATCCAAGCAGTGTTCTCTACCTCTTCTGACCTTTTTTCAAAGAGTTCTCTTAAATTCCTTACCTCCTGTTCCTCCTTCCTTCTAAAAAGCCCAAACATTTAAATCTCTCCTGAAAGTTCTTCTAAAAATTTTTTAACCTCTTCCTGCTGGGTCGGGTCAATAACTTTAATTGGAACTCCTAAGAGGGAAAATGTCTCCTTTTTAGAGGATGTAAGCTTCTCAGGGTATGTTACCAAAAGCCTTTTAAAGGCAATTTTAAAGGATTCAAACTGGCTAAAAAAGTCAATATATAGAGATGCATCCCTAAGCGTTGCTGTTGATGGTACTAAGAAGAGAATACCGTCAAATTTGCTCCCGACTGTTTCCCAAATAAAATCAAACTTTTCTTGCCCAGGAAGACCGATAAAAACTATTTCTTTTCCCTTTATCTTAACACTGTTTATTTCGACTCCAACGGTAGTTGTCGTGGGGAGCGCCTCTAACGATTCTATGTCTATTTCATTTTCCTCTGTCCCAACAAATTCTTCAGGATTCACGTTTTTTATAAACGATGTTTTCCCTGCATTGTAAGGACCACAGACAATAACCTTTTTCACAACACCCCCTAAACAGCAAGTCTAAGTTTTAGTTTCTTCGCATAATTATAAACAACACTGTATTCTTCTTCTGTTATTCTTCTACATATCTCAGGAAAATCGCACGCTCTGTAGTAGGGGTAGTACTGGTCCATAATGTTGACGTAAGTTTCCCTTCCTAAGTTATCGGCAATCCAGTTCAAAATCTCTAAACTGTCATTAGTCCAGTTTGGCATTACAAGGTGCCTTATCATTACTCCTTTCTCTGCTATTCCATACTCGTTTACTTTAAGGTGACCCACTTGATTAAACATTTCGATTACCGCTTCCCTTACAACGTCTGGATAGTCAGGGACTACTAAGTACTTTTTTGAAAACTCATAGCTGAAGGTTTTAATATCGGGCATGTAGATATCAACCAATCCTCTAATTTCCCTAAGGACTTCAACGCTTTCGTAACCTCCACAGTTGTAGACTATTGGAACATTTAGTCCCTTTGTCTTTGCTATTTCAACAGCTTCAAAGATTTGAGTCACCTGATGAGTAGGGGTTACAAGGTTAATATTGTGGCATCCCCTTTTTTGAAGGTAGAGCATTATCTCTGAGAGCTCTTCAACAGTAATGTAATCTCCCTCCATAAGGTGAGAAATCTGGTAGTTCTGACAGAATACACACCCTAAGTTACACCCCGTAAAGAATATCGTTCCAGAACCTCCCCAACCAACCAGTACAGGCTCCTCTCCAAAGTGAGGGCCAAAGGAGGAGACCATGGGTTTATCCGTCACCCGGCAGTAACCAACATCGCCCTTACTTCTCTCTGCCAAACAGTTTCTTGGACACAACCTGCAGGGAGATATAAACTCCTTCAACCTCTCAACTGCCACATTTACTCCACAATGGCGTGTTTTAAAAGCATCGTTGCAAAGGCTCCCTTTGGAAGGAAGAAGAATAGATAGTTCCCTATCCTCTTGGTTTCCCTTGGGATAACATACGTCATTCTGTAGTCTCCCTTTATTCCAAGCTTCTTTAGGAGCTCCAAGATTTCCTCCAATTTCCACCCTTCCCTTTCCAAAACTCTCCTGTAGTAAATTTCTGAGTTAAGGAGCTTCTTTTTATAACCTAAAATCGTCCAGAACTTTGGAAGTTTCTCCACTTTCAACTCGTCTGGTATAAAGAATTTCTCTCCGCTTTCCCTTACGTAGTAACCAGAAAATTTCTCCTTTAAAAACTCCTCTAAGGATTTGTTCCAAAGATAAGATAAGTAGGAATCTATTAGGAAATTTTGAGACCATGATAACCTTTTCTTAGGTTTTTCAATTAATTTTTCTAAAATTTCCTTCCCTCTCTCCCAATTCTTAGAAGTTCTCTGGATATCGTAGTAGTTTATAAAGGCCGAGATTTCCTTAATTTTGAGATTTTTCACGTTAATGGCAAACTTGTTTCCCTTTAACTGACCAATTTTTACCTTCTTTTTCACTCTACCTAAAAACTTTAATTTAAACCAAGAGGTTTCATCTAAATGCTCCTCGTAGTAGTCACCCAAAAATTTTTCGGCTGAAACCTTTTGAAAAGTCAGAGCAAACCTATCCTTCATTCCGGCATAAGACAAATTAAATTTCTTGCATACCTCCCTTGTTGTAAGGTTTCTCTTTGCCAAAAGATAAAGGAAAAAATTTCCAGAACTTTCCATTTCAAATTCTGAAACTTCCCTTACTATAAAGTCCTCCGGCTTTTCCCTTTTCCAGGTGAACTCAACCTCTTTCAATAAGGCCTCCTAAGTAGAAGGAACCTGTTATCACAGACGGCTTCTTTATCTCTTTTATCCTTATTTTTCCCTTTACTATCCTTGGCCTCAGGCCTTTCCCTTCTGCAATTCTGACCAGTTCATCAATCGCCATTCCCCTCTCGTTTTCAATCTCAAGGAGGTGGAGCTCCCCCTTAGAAACTCTCAGGTAATCTCCAATAATGGAGAGGTTCTTCTCCTGTTCCTTATCCCTTAGTCCTGAGTAGTAAACATCACCGAAAATTTTCAGCTCAATCAGGTTTTTTACGAGTTTTGAGAGAGCTCCCTCATTGTGAGCAACATCAAATACAACCGGAGGATTAAAGTTCAAAACCTCAAATCTCCCGGGAAGCTTAACTCTAAACTCTTTAGGTATGAGGAAGTGCCTATTAAAAAACTTTTCTACAAAAATTTGCGAAGTCCTGATTGCTACGGATGCATTTATCGATTGGAATTCTCCAATCAGTGAGGTTTTTACAGGTAACGTTCCCATGTAGAAAAAGGAAGTTCCGTCAAGGTTAACTGAAACTTCATCTGCCCAAAAATCCCTACCGTAAATGTAGAGCTCCCCCTTAAATTTCCTTCTAACAACTTCCAAAACGTCTCTATTATCCGTTCCAACAACTCCAAACTCAGCACCTCTGAAAATCTCTGATTTCTCTTCAGATATTTCCCTTACCGTTGAACCTAAGTAGTTTGTATGGTCTAAAGAAACGTTTGTTAAAACGGCTACCTGGTGCTTCAGGACGTTCGTTGCATCTAACCTCCCTCCAAGTCCAACCTCAAAAACAGCTGCATCTACCCTTTTTTTTTCAAATATCTTAAGGGCAAGCAGAAGGGAGGATTCAAAGTAGGTCAACTGGAATCTCTCCACTACGGGTTTAATCTCTAAAAATACCCCGTTTAACTCCTCATCTGAGACTTCTTTCAAGTTTATCTTTATTCTCTCGTTAAAACGGAGAAGGTGAGGGGAGGAGAAGAGACCAACCTTAAGACCGTTTCTAACGAGCGCTTCTACTATCAGGTGAGAGGTTGAACCCTTACCGTTTGTTCCCCCTACAATGATACTCGGATACTCCTTTCTCCCTGATAATTCAACTGCCCCTTTTATTCTGTCAAGTCCGGGTCTCCAGACAAATTCCTTACCTTCAAAGAATCTCTCAAACAGAGTCAATCTGAACTCCAAAAGGGAGGAAAAAACCTCCCTTAGTTGTCCTCCTTCTTGTTGGACGTTCTATCGGTTATCAGCTTCTTTAGTTTTGATGAGATGTCCTCCTCCTTCTCCTGAGACTTTTCCTCTGTTAGCTCCCCCTCTTTTATCAAGCCCTTCGACTTGAGAAACTCAAAAACTTCCTTTCCAAAGGAGACCGGCCTTCCCTGAGGGTCTATAAAGATGTGCTGAGTAAATCCAACAGCTAAAACAACGTCCTCCCTGAGAACTCTGTAGTCAAACCTTATTCCCCTCGTTCCAATGTTCGTTATTGCCGTTTCAAGGGTTATAAGGTCGTCGTAAACAACGGGAGCAACGTACCTACAGGCAGCCTCAACAACGGGCATTAAAATTTGCCTCTGTTGAAGCACCTGTCTGTACTCCATTCCTAAAGCCCTAAAGAGCTCCGTTCTTCCCCTCTCAAAGAGCTCAAAAAACCTTGAGTAGTACATAACTCCGTAGGCATCAACCTCCGCCATAGATACTCTGTACTGCATACTCCCCACTATAACCTGTGGTTGTTGATTTTCCTTCTTTTCTTCCATTAGTCTCCTCCGTAGTACTCCTGAATAGGTTTAACGTCCAAGCTGGCCTTCCTCATTGCCTCAATTGCCATAACAGCTGCCTGAGCCCCTCTAACCGTTGTGTAGTAGGGAATCTTGTAGTTTACTGCAAGTCTCCTTATACTGTAGGCATCCCTCTTGGACTTTGTTCCTGTTGGTGTGTTTATTATCAGGCATATTTCGTTGTTCTTTATCAGGTCTCCGATATTTGGCCTTCTTCCCTCCTGAATCTTATACACAAGCTCAACGGGAATGCCCTTTTCCTTTAAGAAATTGTAGGTTCCTTCAGTTGAGACAATTTTGAATCCCATATCCGAAAGCTTTTTGGCTATTCCAAAAATTTTGGGTTTGTCCTTATCCTTGACACTTATAAAGACCTTTCCGCAGGAAGGTTCTAAGGGAAGTCTCGAACCTGATGCGAGCTGAGCCTTGTAGAAGGCAATTCCTAAGTTCCTGTCTATTCCCATAACCTCACCGGTTGATTTCATCTCAGGTCCCAAAACGGGGTCAACTTCGGGGAACCTGTCAAAAGGAAATACTGCCTCCTTTACCGAGTAGTAGGAGGGTTCAACTTCCCTGATTCCTAAATCCTTCAGTTTTTTACCCATTGATACCTTTGTTGCAATTTTCGCAAGAGGAATTCCGGTTGCCTTACTAACAAATGGAACGGTTCTTGAAGCTCTCGGGTTAACTTCAATGATGTATATCTCGTTGTCCTTAACGGCAAACTGAATGTTTATGAGCCCCTTAACCTTTAGTTCAAGAGCTATCTTCCTTGTAATCTCCTTAATCCTTTCAACTATTTCCCTCGAAACTGAAAACGTCGGGAGAACACAGGCACTATCCCCTGAATGGATACCCGCCTCCTCTATGTGCTCCATTACTCCACCGATAATAACGCTCTCTCCATCTGCAACGGCATCAACGTCAAACTCAACTGCATCCTCCAAAAACTTATCGATTAGGACCGGCTTTTCCTCGGAAACTTCGACTGCTTCTGCCATGTACTGGCGGAGCTCCGTCATGTTGTAAACGATTCTCATAGCCCTTCCACCCAAAACGTAGGAAGGCCTCATAAGAACCGGAAAGCCTATTTCCTCAGCAATTTTTTCAGCCTCCTCTAAGGAGCGGGCAATCCCTGAGGGGGGCTGCTTCAGGTCGAGTCTGTTGAGGAGCTCCCTGAACCTCTCCCTATCCTCAGCTATATCTATGCTCTCTGAGGAGGTTCCTAAAATCCTTACTCCAGCTCTTTCAAGAGGAACGGACAGCTTTAATGGAGTCTGCCCTCCAAACTGAACCATCACACCCAAAGGCTTTTCCCTTTCAACTATGTTCATCGCATCCTCGAATGTTAGAGGCTCAAAGAAGAGTTTGTCCGAGGTATCGTAGTCCGTTGATACCGTTTCCGGGTTGCAGTTAACCATGTGAGCTTCGTATCCGAGCTCCCTCAGTGCCCAAACCGCATGAACACAGCAGTAGTCAAACTCTATTCCCTGTCCTATTCTGTTTGGTCCTGAACCAAAGACCGTTACCTTCTTTTTTTCACTCGGATTTGCCTCACACTCCCTTCCATCGTAGGAGGAGAAGTAGTACGGAGTATAGGCTTCAAATTCTCCTGCACAGGTATCAACAGTCTTATAAACAACGGGAGAAATTTTCTTTCTCCTCTCCCTAACTCTCTCTTCGGAAGTTTTAAGAAGGGTTGCAATCTCCCTATCTGAGAATCCCCATTTTTTAGCCCAGAAGAGAACATCATCCGGAATGTTCTCTATCGAGTACTTTTTGACCTCTTTTTCAAGTTCAACCAACTGCTTTATGTTGTTCAGAAACCACCTGTCAATCCTTGAAAGCTCGTAAATTCTGTCTAAATCCCAATTCCTTCTAAAGGCCTCTGCTATGTACCAAACCCTGTCTGGAGTCGGAACTGCTATTTTTGTCTCAAGTTCCTCCTCCGTTACACTTTCAACACCCTTTAAGGTTAGTCCGTACCTACCGGTCTCCAGTGAGCGAATTGCCTTGTTGAGGGCTTCCTTGAAAGTTCTTCCTATCGCCATAACCTCGCCAACTGACTTCATCCTCGTAGTTAAAACCGGGTCGGCCTCCGGAAACTTTTCAAAAGCCCACCTTGGAAACTTGACAACGCAGTAGTCGATAGACGGTTCAAAAGAGGCTGGAGTTTTTTTCGTTATGTCGTTAGGGAGCTCGTCCAACGTATAGCCCACTGCCAACTTTGCTGCAATCTTAGCAATCGGAAATCCCGTTGCCTTTGAAGCCAAAGCAGATGAGCGGGAAACCCTTGGATTCATCTCTATAACGATAACCCTTCCATTTTCAGGATTAACTGCAAACTGAACGTTTGAACCACCCGTTTCTACGCCGATTTCCCTTATTATTGAAATTGCAGCATCCCTTAAAATCTGGTACTCCTTGTCCGTTAAAGTCTGTGCGGGAGCTACAGTTATAGAATCTCCAGTGTGAACCCCCATAGGGTCAAAATTCTCAATGGAACAGATTATTACAACGTTGTCGTTTAGGTCTCTCATTACCTCAAGTTCGTACTCCTTCCAACCGATAACACTCTCCTCTATTAAGACCTCACTAATAGGGGATGCATCAAGGCCTTTTCTAACAATCTCCTTGAATTCCTCCCTGTTGTAGGCAACTCCTCCACCCTCTCCCCCTAACGTAAATGCTGGCCTTATTATTGCAGGAAGGCCAACGTAGTCAAGAACCTCCATTGCCTCCTCTAAGGAGTGTGCCAGACCACTCCTTGGAACTTCAAGGCCTATCCTTAACATAGCCTCCTTAAAGAGCTCCCTGTCCTCTGCCTTTTTTATTGCCTCTACATTTGCACCTATGAGTTCAACACCGTACTTTTCTAAGATTCCGGTTTCGTGGAGCTCCACGGCCAGGTTGAGTGCCGTCTGCCCCCCTACCGTCGGTAAAAGGGCATCAGGCCTCTCTTTCTTTATTATCTTTTCAAGAACTTCCGTTGTTAATGGCTCAATGTAGGTTCTGTCTGCGATGTCAGGGTCTGTCATTATGGTGGCAGGGTTTGAGTTTACAAGAACGACCTCGTAACCTTCCTCTTTAAGGGCTTTACAGGCCTGAGTTCCTGAGTAGTCAAACTCTGCTGCTTGACCAATCTTTATTGGTCCAGAACCGATTATCAGGATTTTTTTCAAGTCCTCTCTCTTTGGCAAGGAAGCCTCCGGGAAAATTTTGATGTAATTTTAACTGAAATTATTTAAGGAGATACCATGAGAATAGCTATAACCGGAACGCCGGGAACAGGAAAGACAACTGTATCAAGGATTCTCTCCAAAAAACTCTCCTACCCTGTTTACAGTCTAAGTGAACTTGTAAAGAGGGAGAAACTCTACTCAGAATTTGATGAAAGGAGAAATTCCTACGTAGTTGATATTGAAAAATTGAAGGGATTTTTCAAAGGCAAGGAAAATTTCATAGCTGAGGGGCTTGTTTCCCACTATATTCCAGTTGACCTAATCGTCGTTCTCAGGGCAAAACCTGAAACAATCAGGGAGAGGTTGAAGGAGAGAAACTACAGTAAGGAGAAGGTGGAGGAAAACGTTGAGGCTGAAAGAATAGGATTTATAGCAACCGAGGTTTTTGAAGGTTCAGGAAAAGCCCGCGTGGTTCAGATTGACACAACAAGGAGAACTCCGGAAGAAGTGGCAGGACTCATAGGGAGAGCTCTAAAAGGGGAGGAGGTATTTGACGATGTCGACTGGCTGGAGGACGAGGAAGGAGGCAATTAAAGTTCTCTGTGCCTTTGAAGTTGATAAAAGGCTCAGGGAGCACTTAGAGCCTGTTCTCGTCAAATTCCCAAATCAGGACAGAGCATTCATAAAGGAAACTGTTTCGGGAACTGTCAGGTATTTAAAGCTTCTTGACTTCTCAATAGAGAGGGCAACGGAGAAAAGACTTGGGAAACAGTCATGTATAGTTAGGAATGGACTGAGATTAATAGCCTACCAGCTCTTCTTCACAGGCGTTCCTGCATATGCTGCTGTGAACGAGGTTGTTGAGGCAGTGAAGAGACTTTCGGGGAAAAAGAGTGCAGGTTTTGTCAACGCAGTTTCAAAGAAGCTCATAGGATTTGACTACAAAAGGGAAGTTGAAAGGATAGGGGACTTTTACGAGAGAATCTCTACCCTCTACTCCTTTGAAACGTGGATGGTTAAGAGGTGGCACAAATTTTACGGTGATGAGCTCATACCACTTTTAGATTCCTTAAACAGGGTTGCTCCGCTGTACGTAAGGGTTAACCTCTTAAAAATATCAGTGGAGGATTTTTTGGGCCTCTTAAAGGACAAGGGTATTGAGTCGGAGCTCCACCCCAAAATACCCCACATGGTCAGAATCAAGGGAAGAGTTCCCGTTGAGGAGATTCCCGGATACAGGGAGGGGTTATTCTATGTTCAGGACCCAGCCTCCTACCTATCGGCACTCCTCTTGGAACCCAAACCGGGAGAGTTAGTCTTGGACGTTGGAGCTGCTCCAGGAGGGAAAACTACGGCAATAGCTTCTCTTACAGGCAACAGAGCAAAAATTATTGCCGTTGATGTAAGTAGAAAGAGAATGGAACTTCTCCTTGAAAATTGCCGCCGATTAGGAGTTAAAAATGTTGAGACTGTCATTACAGACATTTCATCGGACAGGAATTTCATTAAAAAGTATGCCGGCAAATTTGATAGAATTTTAGTGGATGCTCCCTGCAGTGCTACCGGTGTAATAAGGCGACATCCTGAAGGGAAGTGGAACAAGAGCTTAGAATTAATTAAGCGCAATCAAAAAATTCAAAGGAAACTTTTATCCTCTTCTAAGGAACTTTTAAAGGAAGGAGGAAGGTTAGTTTACAGTGTTTGTTCCTTGGAGAGGGAAGAAGGAGAGGAAAATACAGATTTTGCACTCTCCTTAGGATTTCGCAAAGGGGAATTAATTAATTCTAGAGTCGGAATGAAAATAGGAAGAGGTGAGCTAAGGGTTTTTCCCCACAGGGATGGATTAGATGGATTTTACTATTCACTACTATCATAGGGAGGTGTTATGTCAGAAGTTGAGAATTTGGAGCTTAAAAGAGAGGTAATGCTGAAATTAATTAATGCTCTACTTGAAGGGGAGGATTTAAACAAAATAGCTGAAATCGTTAGTCTTGATCCTAATCTCTCCGTTAAACTTCTTAAATTTATAAATTCTCCCTATTTTGGTTTGAAAAAGGAAATAAAATCTATAATACAGGCTATCGCTTATTTAGGTTATAAAAACTTAAGGGATTATATATTTCTTCTACTAACCTCTTCCATTTTAAAAAATGCCTCTAAAGAGGAAATAAAAAGAGTAATTAAATTTGCCTATCTAATGAGGGAACTGGCAAAAAGACTTATGCCAGAGTATGAAGATGAAGCATTTATGGTGGGGATTTTGGACAGCGTTTATCAAGAAATAGGTGATGAAATAAAGGAAATCTTAGAAAAGGCAGGAGTTTCGGAGTATGTAATTAACGGTGTTTTAAGGGAAGACAGCAAACTGGGAAAATTAAAAGTATTAGCTAAAAAGGTACTTAAACTCTGCGATAAGGTCACAGAAGAAAGGGGAGAAGAAGTTATTGAAGGCCTCCCAGAATTAGCAAAAAAGGATATTGTAGAAAGTTGTCTTATAGCTGAGGAAGACGCAGAATCAATTTTATCTATCCTTTAAGCAGAAACCTCAGAAGGACTGTTGCGTATGAGCCGGGGGGGAGGGAAAACCTTACTTTTATTCTATTTTTTGTTTTCTCTAAAATCTTAAAGTCCTTTAGAAAAACAGCAGCTTTCCTCAGTCCATCTGTCATTACAACCATTCCCCCAACTTCTCTGTCAAACCATTCCTCTTTTACACCATACTTCCTTAAAACTCTCATCATTGCTCTTCTTAAAGTTTTATCCTTTACTTTAAATTCCTTTCCTGTGTAGGGGATTTGAAGCTCTTTTAGATACTCTACATCGGGAACCTCAATCCAATAGCTCAACTTCCAGTTATTTATAAATGGAATTCTTATAAAAGGATACTTTTCTTCAATGTACTCCCTCAGATACTCGTTCCACAGGAAGCTCTGATAGGCGAAGTTGAACATTAGTCTTACATTTTTCGGAAGAATTCTGAAGGCCTTTTCTGCTGAAAGCCCCCTCATTAATCCCCTTATCAGGTCCTTTTCATACTCCTCCAACGTTGGAGAAAGGGTTTTGTACAGTTTCCTCCAGTCCCCCCAGTACTCAACAGATGACTTTCCAAAAAAGTAGGACTTGAGAGCTCCCTCGAAATCCCCCCTTAGTAAGTACCTTAAGACAAAATCATCCCTACTCTTTACACTTCCAAACCTCTGTTCTCCAAAATAGTTTGGAAAACCATACCTTTTAACAATATCGTAGTTTCTGTAAAACCTCTCCCTCAGGTTCTTCTCAAAGTTTCTAACTGTAATCGTGAATCTATTCTCCCTTAAATCACCAAGTTTTAGAGGTCTTTCTACCTTTCCTAAGGGTTTAATGCAAAATCCGTACTCCTTTTCCCAGTTAAGATTTTTAACCTCTTTCCATCTTCCGTTAAATCGAAAACAGCGTTCGTCAATTTCATAGTTCGTAGGAATTGTTAAGTACTGCGTTGTAACTGCAAATCTGTCCTTTAAACCGGCAAACCCTATCTCCTTTAAAGGAATTTTTAGAAATCTGGAAATGACCCTTAAAGTCTCAAGAGTTGAAACGTTCCTCTTTTTTAGCTCGACAAGGTAAAAATTTCCCTCTTTCTTTAGCTCTAAAGCAGGAATCTCCTCAACTATAAAGTCCTCAGGAGTCCTCTTAATCCTCGTGTAGAGCTTCAAACTTCCTCCTATGTAGAGCTTAAAACAAACTCAACTGCCTTTAGGAAGTTATCAAAGGGGGGAGCTCCAACCTTTACAGCCAACCTGCATCCCGCTCTAAATCCCATCTCAACATCAGAATCTTTATCCCCTATTACTACACTCTCACTCACACTCACTCCAAAATCCTTGGCTGCTTTTTCAACTAAGAGAGTTTTTGGTTTTCTACAGTTACACTTCTCGTTAGGTTTATGGGGACAGAAGTAAAATCCGTCAATCTGAACATCGTAAGGCTTTAGGAGCTCCTGAAGCCTCCCATTTACAGCCCAGAAATCCTCCTCCTTAAAGTATCCCCTTCCTATTCCTGATTGGTTGGAAATCACAATCAGTAAAAACCCCTTTTCCTTTAAAAGCTTTAAACCCTCAGGAACTCCTTCCAATAGTTCTACCTTTTCAGGTTCGTGGATGTATCCAGGGTCGTAAATTAACGTATTGTCCCTGTCTAAGAAGGCTGCCCTTTTCAAGAGAAACTCCTGAAGCTGAGAGCTTCAGCTACGTGGTGGGTTTCAATCTCTTCCTTTCCTTCAAGGTCTGCAATAGTTCTTGACACCTTTAAAACTCTGTCAAAGCTCCTTGCAGAAAGGCCTAAAGCCTTAACAGCCCTTAAAAGAACTCCCTCAGCCTCATCTGTTAAAGAACAGAACTTCTTAACTTCCTTTTTTCCCATTTGACCGTTGAAGTTTATAGAGCTTTCCTGAAATCTCCTCCTCTGGATTTCCCAAGCCTTGATTACTCTATCCCTTACCGACTTTGAAGATTCTCCCTTTGTCTTTGACTTTAAATCCTCAGTTTTAACCGGAGGAACGGAGACGTAAAGGTCAATCCTGTCAAGTATCGGCCCTGAAATCTTAGTCCTGTACCTCTTTATCTGGTTTGGAGAACAGGTACAGTAGTGTTTTTCATCGGAAAACCCATAGTAACCGCAAGGGCAGGGATTGAGAGCTCCAACAAACAGAAAGTCTGCAGGAAACGTAGCAGAACCTGAAGCCCTTGAAACGGTTACAATTTTATCCTCTAAAGGCTGTCTCAATGCTTCAAGAACACTCCTTTTAAACTCAGGAAGTTCATCCATGAAGAGAACTCCGTTGTGGGCTAAGCTTACCTCCCCAGGCTTTACGTTTTTTCCTCCTCCTATTATTGAAACGTCTGAGGCGGACGTGTGTGGAGCTCTAAATGGCCTGTTTAAAACGGGAACTTGGTCTATTAAACCGGCAACGGAGTAGATTCTACTTGACTCTATTATTTCGTCCTCTGTCATAGGGGGAAGAATCGTAGGAATTCTCCTTGCAAGCATTGTCTTTCCAGAACCGGGAGGCCCTACCATTAAAAGGTTGTGCCTTCCGGCCGCAGCAATTTCAAGAGCTCTCCTTGCCTGATACTGACCTACAACGTCAGATAGGTCAACGTTGTAACTAAATTCAAGGAGAATGGAGCTCCTTTCAGGTGGCGTTATTTCCAAATCCCCGTTTATAAACGAAACGGCTTCAAAGAGAGTTTTAACTGGATAAACTGAAATTCCTTCAATTAGCAGGGCTTCTTCCGTATTCTGATATGGAAGAATTAACCCTTTTAACCCCCTTTCCTTTACAAGAACAGCCGCCGAGAGAATTCCCTTGACAGGCTGGAGCTCCCCGTTTAATCCCAGCTCCCCTGCAATCAAGTAATCATTTAAATTCTCAGGATTTACAAGACCTGATGATGCCAGAATTCCCAAAGCTATCGGTAAATCGTAGAGAGTCCCTTCTTTTTTTATATCTGCAGGGGCAAGGTTAATAACAATCTTTTTTGTAGGAAAGGGATACCCCGAATTTACAATAGCAGACTTAACTCTTTCCCTACTCTCCTTAACTGCTGAATCTGGAAGACCTACGATTACAGTTCCTGGAAGTCCACGGGAGGAGTCAACTTCAACCTTAACTAAGGTTGCATCTATTCCGATAGTCGTATAGCTGTAAACAAAAGAAACCATTAAGTTAGTTTCCTGAAATGTTATTATTTTTAAATGGTCGGGGCGACCCGACTTGAACGGGCGACCTCTGGCCCCCCATGCCAGCGCGCTACCAGGCTACGCCACGCCCCGACGCTACGGAAAATATATGTCCAACTTCTCCTAAAAACAAGGTTCAAAAATAAAAAGGGGGCAAAAGCCCCCTTCATTGATTTCAACTGAATTAGCTTAGAACTTGAGGTCAGCCTGAGCCCATACGTGGTGCTCAGCTTCATCGCCTCCTGCAACAGCTTCCATAGCATCGTCTGGGTCAAAGTAGTCGTAACCTACGCTGAGACAGAGGTTTTTGCTGTACTTGTACTTAGCCTCAAGGTCAGCTTCCCATCCAATGTCGTCGCCGTAGTTTTTCACTTTTTGCCAAGTATTGCCACTTTTCTGATATTCTACAACATCTTCAGCAGCTTGGAAATAGTGAATATCAAGTCCAAGAGCTAACTTATCAAGAGGTTTAGCATGGAGTTTTAAGTAAAGGTCTTCTACACCAGCAACGTTAAAGTACTTATCCTGACCTTTTACAGTTATTTTCATTGTTGGAGAGGCCACATGAAGAAGACCTGCTCCATTAAACTGGTAGAACGGAGTATTTACCCAAACAGTGTCAGCATGTCCTAACCACTTGTGAGCTGTTGGAAGAACTGACCAGAATGCATCAAGGTCATCATCATTTGGATTGTCATCACCAGAGTAATAGTCATATCCTAAGAATACACTTGGCGTCCAAGCAACTTGGTCAAAGTCAGCTCCAGCTCCTACGCTGAACATATAACCACCAAAATCTGGTTTCCCAGCACTACCACTCTGATAAGCACCTTCCAAGTTTACTTTAATCTTTGCAAAATCCGTATCAAATGCAGGAGTTACACGTCCATAAATTGTGTTTACATCTGCATCAACACCAAGAGCAGGGGTTGTTGGATTAACGTAAATATCTGTTAACTCGTAAGTTCCGCCAACTCCAAATGGCTTGAACTTACCCTGCCATGTAGCAACGTAGAGGTCAATGTCTGGTTCATCCTCAACTGTTGGAGTAGCCCAAGCTCCTAATTTGGCATCATCTTTAAGCTTTCCATAGAAGAACCCAGCAAGTCCGTAGTCTCCTGCTACGTAACCCACTAAAATACCGTCAAGACTTCTTCCAGCTTGAGACCAGCCAACAGCACCTACGAGCCTTTGATTACCGAGGTTAACTTCTTGACGACCGAGCTTGACAATTACATTGTCAATTCCAAATGGATTGGAAAGAAGCATATATGCTTCGTGCATATTAACAGTATTAGTTGTGCCACTTACTCCGTCTGACTCTGTTATTTTTTCTCCAAGAGCAAGTCCTTGACCGTTCTCTCCCCAGTAACCTACAGCCTGTGGTGTAAATACTGCAGTTACACCATCGGAAAGTTCAGCCTTAATTTTTAACCTTGCTCTGTAAGAACCAACAAGCTCTGCACCTTTTCCTGTTCCTACTTCCTGGCCCCACCATTCAAGTCTTTCTCTTAACTGTCCACCGATTGTTACTTTAGTGCTGCCCATATCCATATCGGCAGCCTTAACTGTAGCAGCAGGAGCCATTAGTGCTGCTGCAAGACCCATTAAGGTCACTGCTTTCAATGCCTTTCTCATTAGGACCTCCCCATTAAAGTTTTTCCAAGATAGTTGTTTCCTTTATCTTCAAGCTCAAAATTTAGCATTTTAAAATATCCCATGTCAAGCTTTCCTTTACGTTTCAATCTCTTAGGTTTGCAAACTTGCAAAAACAAGCTAAATTTCAGCTTTGACTTGAAATATATCAAAATTAGAAACAGTAGGAAAGTCCACCGTACATTGAACTAGTGCAGTTTTAAAGAGAAACAATCTGATAGAAAGAACCAGAAAACTCACATGGAACTTTAAGAAAAGAAAACAAGTAGGGAAAAAGAACCGCACCAGAAGAGGACTTAGAGCCGATAAACCCGGAACAGTCCTCATAGACGTCAAATACCTCTACTGGTGCGGAAAAACCTTCTACCAATTCACAGCTATAGATAAATTCACCAGAATAGGCTTTGCAAAGATTTATTCTACAAAAAGCAGCAGGAGTGGGAAACGATTCTTTCAAGAACTTGAAAAGTTTCTTCCCTTCAAAATAGAAAAGGTTCAAACTGACAACGGAAGTGAGTTTATAGGAGAGTTAGAGGATTACCTTAAGGAGAGGGGAATAGAACACTACTTCAGCTATCCGAGGTCTCCCAAGACCAATTCCCACGTTGAAAGGTTCATACAGACGGTGGAGAAGGAACTGTGGATGATAGAAGGAACTGAGCCGAAAGTTGATGAGATGAACAGGAAGTTATTTAGGTATCTGAACTTTTACAACTTCGTTAGGCCTCATCAAGGTCTTGGTTATAAGACTCCAGTAGAGAAGTTTGAGGAATATATTAAAAAACTCCAGGGTGTCCACCATGTATTGAACGAGAACAAGGGGTTGACAAATTAAAAATGATAACTATTATTAATAAAATGATAACTATTATTAATAACAGACACCCCCTATCCCCCTCCCTCCTCCCCATAAGTCTTAAGGGGCGCCTCGAAGGCGCCCTTCTTTTTATAAAATTCTACCGAACTTAACATCAAGGAATTTAAGATGAAAAAAGTTATTTTGGGTTTCAGTGGCGGAATAGACAGTTTCTATACTGCCTACATACTAAAGGAATCAGGCTACAATGTTTTGCCTGTTTTCCTAAAACTTCTTCCAAATTCAAATGTAGAAGAGGCAAAGAAAAGTGCAGAACTTCTAAATCTCCCTTTAAAAGTAGTTGACCTCCAGAAGGAATTTAGAAAAGAGGTTATAGACTACTTTATATCCTATTATAAAAAGGGATTAACCCCTAATCCTTGTACTGTGTGCAATCAGAAGATAAAGCTTAAGTACCTTTACCGACTGTTGGAGGAAACAAATTCGAATTTTGTATCAACAGGTCACTATGCAAAAGTAACATACGTCAGGAAATTTAAAAGACACCTAATAAAAAGAGGAAAGGATAGAAGAAAGGAGCAATCCTACTTTTTAGCACTCGTTGAACAGAAAATTTTTGAAAAACTTCTACTACCTCTTGGAGACTATACGAAAGAAGAAGTTATTGAAAAAGCCAAAGAGTTAGGTTTCCCCTTTGAGGGGGAAAGTCAAGATGTATGTTTTATTGACTCAAACTATGTAGATTTCTTAAAACCTTATATAAAAGAGAAGGAAGGAAAGTTTGTCCTTGAGGATGGAACAGTTGTAGGAAAACACACCGGTTTTTTTAAGTTTACAGTTGGGCAGAGAAGGGGGTTGGGAATTTCTTATAAGTATCCCCTCTACGTTTTGGAGCTCCGCCCCGAGGAAAACATCGTAGTTGTAGGTCCTAAGGATAGAGTTTTAAAGAATGAGATTTTTATCTGGAAGGTCAACTGGCATATTGATTTCCAAAGGATTAGGAAGGTTCCTCTATTCGTTCAGATAAGGTACAGGTCAAAACCTACGAGAGTTTCTTCAATAGAGTATTTCAAAAATGGAATTTATCGTGTAAAATTAGCCGCGAAAGTTGAGGCTCCTGCTCCGGGGCAGGTGTGTGCCTTTTATACAAACGACCTGCTCTTGGGGGGAGGAGAAATCACAAAGGAAGGAGTAGGGTGATGGCGGAGAGCATTGTAGCAATAGATTGGACTCTAATAGTCCAAGCCGTTAACTTTCTTATTTTTATGGTTCTAATCAATAAATTCCTCTTTCAACCTCTCCTAAAGCTTATGGAGGAGAGAGAAGGGGAACTCAGCGGAATCTACTCCGAAGCCGAAGCCCTCAAGAAAAAGGCAGAATCAATTCTAAAAGAGGTTGATGAGGTTTTAGAGAAGGCGAAGGAAGAGGCTAAGAAGTTAATCGATTCTGCAGTGAAGGAAGCCCGTCAGGAGAGGGAAAAGATAATTTCAATGGCTCAAGAGGAAGCAACTGCAAAAATTGAGTCTGCAAAGAAGGAAATCTGGGAGTCCTTTGAAAGGGAAAAGGAAAAGATTGAGGCTGAAGCTGATAAAATCGCCGAGGAAATTGTTAAGAAAATCATTGGCAGGGTTGCCTAAGGGGGTAACATGGAACACGGTGGACATCTGCTTTTTTGGAAAACGGTAAACCTCATAATTCTCTTTGCTCTTCTCTACTGGTTTCTCAAGAAACCGGTTTCAAACTTCCTATCGAACGGAATTGACTCTGTAGTGAGCAGGTTTGATAGGGCTAAAAAGGAAAAGGAAGAGGCCTTAAAGCTATTGAAGGAAGCTGAGAAAAAATCTGAAGAGGTTAAGGCCGAGGCTGAAAGGATACTGGCCTACTCAAGGGAAGTTGCTCAAAGAGAAAAGGAACAGATAATTTCTGAGGCCAAGGAGACTGCAGAGAGAATAGTAAAGATGGCGGATGAGGAGATAGAGAAGGAACTCTACAAAGCTAAAGAGGAACTTAAGAAAGTTGCAGCTCAAAAGGCAGTTGAAATTGCAGAATCCAAGCTTAAAGGGGCAATTACACCTGAAGTGAATAAAAAACTTATAGAAACAAGCCTTGAAAAGCTTTAGGAGGGGTCAAGTTGAGATTGGAAGTGAGAATTGCCAGAAGGTACGCTAAAGCCCTTTCAGAGGTTCTTACTGACGATAAGATTGAAAAGGTTTTAGAAGAGCTAAAAACCCTCCTCTCTCTCTTTGACGACAAAGCCATCAGGTACTTTAAGAGTCCAATTATTCCTACAGAAAAGAAGAGAGAACTCCTTTCAAACGTTCTCCAAAAAGTAGAAGTAACTGAGGAACTGAAAAAGGTTCTAAACTTAATGGCAGAAAGGGACAGGCTTGGACTCTTAAAGGAGTTTTCTGAGGAGTTTGAAAAGTTTGCAGATGCAAGGTTAGGAGTCGTTAAAGCTGAAATAACGAGTGCAACAGAGTTGGACAGTGAGGTTTTAGAGAAAATCAAGGCAAAGATAGAGGAAATCTTTAAGAAGAAGGCTGAAGTAACCGTAAAGATTGACCCCTCCTTAATAGGTGGCTTTATAGTAAGGGTAGCTGACAAGGTTTTAGATGCATCTGTTAAGACGCAGCTTGAGAACCTTAAGAAGGCTATAGCAGATTAACATAAAAAACGATAGCGAGGTGCAGAGATGCAGATTAGAGCAGAGGAGATATCTGAACTAATAAGAAAGCAGATTGAGGAGTTTGAGGCATCTGTAAACTTGGATGAGACCGGTATTGTTATCAAGGTTGGAGACGGAGTTGCAAGGGTCTACGGACTTGAAAACGTCGAGTACGGAGAAGTTGTAGAGTTTGAGGACGGAACCGAGGGAGTTGCCTTCAACCTCGAAGAGGACAACGTAGGTGTTGTTCTCTTGGGAGAAGGAAAAGGGATTGTTGAAGGCGGTAAGGCAAAGAGAACAGGAAGAATCCTTGATATGCCCGTTGGCGATGGCCTCATTGGAAGGGTCTTAGACCCCCTTGGAAATCCCATTGATGGTAAGGGAGATATTGAATTTGTAGAGAGAAGAGCTGTTGAGCGTATTGCTCCAGGTATTGTAACTAGAAAGCCCGTTCACGAACCTCTTCAAACGGGAATTAAAGCGATAGATGCCCTCATTCCAATTGGAAGGGGACAGAGGGAATTAATCATTGGTGATAGGCAAACTGGTAAAACAACAATTGCAATAGATACGATTTTGAACCAGAAGAGGGAAAACGTTATCTGTGTTTACTGTGCCGTAGGTCAGAAGCGTTCAACTGTTGCTCAAACGGTTCAACTTCTAAAAGAACTTGGGGCTATGGACTACACAATCGTTATTTCTGCTACAGCTTCCGACCCTGCTTCACTTCAGTACTTAGCACCCTACGCTGCATGTACAGTTGCCGAGTATTTCAGGGATACAGGAAGGGCTGCTTTAATCATCTATGACGACCTCTCAAAACAGGCTGTTGCTTACCGTGAAATGTCACTCCTCTTGAGACGTCCTCCTGGACGTGAAGCTTATCCTGGTGACGTTTTCTACCTTCACTCAAGGCTTCTTGAAAGGGCTGCCAAGCTTAACGATGAGCTTGGAGCAGGTTCATTAACAGCTCTACCAATAGTTGAGACTAAGGCTGGAGATATCTCTGCTTACATTCCAACAAACGTTATCTCAATTACAGACGGACAGATTTTCCTCGAAACTGACCTTTTCTACAAAGGTCAAAGGCCAGCTATCAACGTAGGTCTTTCCGTTTCAAGGGTTGGTGGTGCAGCTCAGATTAAGGCCATGAAGCAGGTTGCAGGAAAGTTAAGACTTGAGCTTGCCCGTTATAGGGAACTTGAGGCATTTGCTCAGTTTGCATCAGACCTTGACCCTGCAACAAGGGCTCAGCTTGAGAGGGGAAGGAGGATGATGGAGCTCCTAAAACAACCCCCTCACAAGCCAATTCCTGTTGAAAAGCAGATTGTTGCATTTTTTGCAGCAATTAATGGTTACCTTGATGACATTCCTGTTGAGGCTGTTAACAAGTTTGAATGGGAACTGTACGCCTTTATGGATGCAAAGTACTCTGATGTTCTTCAAGGAATCTTAGAGAAGAAGCAACTTGACGACGAGTTAACCGAAAAGCTCCACAAAGCAATCAAGGAGTTTAAGGCTACGTTTACAGCCTAATAGCGAGGTAAAAAATGCCTGGAATGAGAGAAATAAAAGCAAAGATAAAGAGTTTAAAGGGAACAAAGCGGATAACTGCCGCAATGAAGGCAGTATCCGCGGCTAAGCTTCGCAAGGCTCAGAGTGAACTATTTGCTGTAAGACCTTACGCTGATGTTATGATGGAAATTGCTAAGGGCCTTTATACGAGGGGGAATCCCTCCCTCCATTCTATATTTAAATCAAGACCTGTAAGAAGAATAGAAATAGTAGTTATCTCTTCCGATAAGGGGCTCTGTGGAGCCTTTAATGCAAATATAATTAGGAATGTCAATAGATTTGCCAGAGAAAAGCAGTCTGAGGGTATTGAAATATCACTAACAACGGTTGGAAACAAAGCAAGCCAGTTCTTTACAAAGTACTCAGATTTAAACGTTAGAAAAACATTCACAGATACGTTCAGGAGAATTGGACTTCCACTTGCAAGGGAGATATCTGCAGACCTTTACTTGGGTTACCTTTCTGAGTACTTTGATGAAGTTTACGTTGTGTACAACAAGTTCTACAACGCCTTAAGGCAGGAAGTAACTTTTGAGAGAATAATGCCACTTTCAGTTGAGATAGAGGAAGGAACCCCCGTTTCCGAGTATACAGTCGGTCCTGATGAGGACGTAATTGAGGAGGCAATAAAATCTTACATTTCTGGAATCGTCCTTAGAGCTCTAAAGGAGTCCGAAACATCGGAGCACGCAGCAAGAATGACAGCAATGGATAATGCAACAAAGAACGCCGAAGATTTGATTAGAAAGCTGACGATTTCGTTCAACAAGGCAAGGCAGGCTGCAATTACTAAGGAGCTTATAGAAATCACAACTGCTATTGAAGCAATGAAATAGGGAGGATAGATATGGCAGAGCATAAAGGAAGGATTGTTCAGATTGTCGGTCCTGTTATAGACGTTGAATTCCCCGATGGAAAGCTTCCTGAAATATACCACGCTTTAAGGGTTCCAAACGTAAAGACGATTACATGGGATGGAAAGATTGAAACCGGTGATTTAATGCTTGAAGTTCACCAGCACTTGGGAGAGAACAGGGTAAGGTGTGTTGCATTTGGTGCTACAGAGGGACTCAAGAGGGGAATGGAGGTAATTGATACGGGAGATTACCTCAAAGTTCCCGTAGGTCACGCAACAAGGGGTAGAATTTTCAACGTTGTTGGAAAGCCGGTTGACGGTAAGGGGCCTGTTGAGGCTGAGGAGTACTGGCCTATCCACAGACCTGCTCCACCACTTACAGAGCAAAAGACCGTTGCAGAAATATTTGAAACGGGAATTAAGGTTATTGACCTCCTTGAGCCTTACGCCAAAGGTGGAAAAACAGGGCTTTTTGGTGGTGCTGGAGTTGGAAAGACGGTTCTCCTCATGGAGCTTATCCACAACGTTGCAATGAAACACGGAGGTTTCTCCGTTTTTGCAGGTGTTGGGGAGAGAACGAGGGAAGGAACAGACCTATGGTTGGAAATGCAGGAATCTGGAGTTCTCGAGAATACAGTTCTTGTTTACGGTCAGATGAACGAGCCTCCAGGAAACAGGTGGCGCGTTGCTATGACAGGCGTTACCATGGCAGAGTACTTCCGTGACGTTGAAGGCCGTGATATGATGTTTTTCGTTGATAACATGTTCCGCTTCATCCAGGCAGGTTCTGAGGTTTCTGCCCTCTTAGGAAGGATTCCATCTGAGGTTGGTTATCAGCCAACACTTTCAACAGAGGTTGGGGCAATTCAGGAACGTATTACATCAACGAACAAAGGTTCAATTACATCCGTTCAGGCTATTTACGTTCCCGCCGACGACTTTACAGACCCTGCTCCATTTACACTATTTGCTCACTTAGACGCTACGACCGTTCTTTCAAGGGCACTTGCAGAGCAAGGTATCTATCCAGCTGTTGACCCGTTAGAGTCAACGTCCCGTATGCTTGACCCCCACGTTGTAGGTGAAAGGCACTACAGGGTTGCAAGGGAAGTCCAAAGGTACTTACAGCGCTACAAGGAGCTCCTTGAAATCATCGCAATCTTAGGTATGGAGGAACTCTCAGAGGAGGACAAGTTAGTTGTCCACAGGGCAAGGAGAATTCAGCTATTCCTCACACAGCCGTTCCACGTTGCAGAGGTATTTACAGGAATGCCGGGTAGGTACGTAACAATCGACGAGACAATCAGGGGATTTGAAATGATTGTTAACGGTGAGCTTGACCACCTACCTGAACAGGCATTCTACATGGTTGGAACAATCGATGAAGCTATAGAGAAAGGTGAAAAGTTAATGAAGGAAGCCCAGAGTAAATAGGGGAGAAGATAGATGGCTGCCAAAAAGGGACTGCCTACAGTAATGGATTTTAAACTTGCCTCCTCAACAGGTAAACATTACGAGGCAAAGGCTAAAGAGGTATACGTCGAAACGGACGATGGGGACTTAGGAGTTCTTCCCGGACATCAACCTGAGTTCTACTCAATAGGTGCTGGGTTTGTTGTCTGTAAAACAGAATCCGGAGAAGAGATTAAAAAGTTAGTTTACAACGGTTTTGTTCAGATTGAGCCTGATGCTGTAAGAATAGGTGCTCAGGAAATTTACGAAACCGGAGAAGTAGATATTGAGGCAGTTGAAAAGGAAATAGGAGAGTTGAAGGAAAGGCTCATTAGTTTGAGTGAAGAGGAGACAGAACAGAGAAGCCAGATAGAACGTGAAATAAGAAGAAAGGAAACTCTCTTAAGGAAAGCCCGCTAAGGGCTTTCCTCTTTCTTATTCCCTTCTAAACTTATACCAGATTACTGCCCCTCCCACCAAACCTCCAACTAAAAAGGCTAAGGATGTCAGTAAAATCCAATTTGCCTTAGATTGTGGAAGTCTGTTTTCAACCTTAGGTATCTGGTGAGGTGCCAAACCTGGATATATCTCATAGACCTTTCCCGTATTTGTCTTTATCTTTACAACCTCAACTACCTTTCCATTAACTTGCTTATAGGATATCCAGGCCTCAACAGGCTTTTCTTCAGAAAAACCTTGGTTAAAAATTAGTAGAATAAACAATACTAGAGTTACAAAGATTTTTCTCATTTCACCACCCTTAAAAAATTTTATCATGAGGGATTATGGAAGGAAAAAAGCTTTCCCTTTGGCAGGCCGTTGCAATGGCGGTCGGAACCATGATAGGAGCAAGTATATTTTCAATTTTTGGCTATGGAGTAAAAATAGCCGGAAATGGACTTCCCATTGCCTTCTTTATTAGTGGTATCTACGCTCTAATGGTAGCTTACTCCTATGCCCACTTAGGTCGTAAGTATGTTTCAAATGCCGGCCCTATAGCCTTTATTCAAAAAGCTTTTGGAAATACCGTTTGGGTTGGAGCTCTCTCCATTTTAATGTGGTTCAGTTACGTAGTTGCCATCTCGCTTTTTGCAATAAGTTTCGCTGGATACCTTTTACCACTAATTCACTTGAACTATCCAACTCTACACACTGTGACTGAGGTCTTCGTCGTAGCTTTTTTTGGAGCTCTATCCTACTTTGGAGGTTCAAGGGCTGTAGGAAAGTTGGAGTTCTGGATAGTTTCACTGAAGTTAACGATACTCCTACTTTTCATAGTAGCAGGTTTGAAGGTCCTTCACATAGATTACCTTAAACCTCAGATATCACAGAGTTATCTAAAGGGAATACTTAACGCCTCTGTTATTTTCTTTCTGTCCTACATGGGTTTTGGCCTTGTAACAAACATAAGTGAGAATTTGGAAAATCCCTGGAAAAACGTTCCAAGGGCTATCTTCATAAGCATATTTATTGTAATGTTTGTCTACGTTGGAGTTTCCGTATCGGCAATCGGAGCTCTACCAACTGAAGAGCTAATTAAGTACGCCGAGAATGCCCTTGCAGTTGCTGCAGAACCGATGTTGGGCAAGTTTGGCTTTGTTCTCTTGAGCCTGGGAGCTCTCATAAGCATATCATCCGCTCTCAACGCTACTATATACACTGGAGCAAACGCCTCTTACGCCCTAATGAGGGATGGATACATTCCCGTTCCCCACTACTTAGTTGAAAGAAAGTGGTTAGGAGAGCACTTAGGATTGTACATTACAAGTAGCTTGGGTCTCCTCTTCGCTCTGCTTTTCAATGTAACCTCTGTGGCATCCATCGTAAGCATAGTAACGTCCGTTCTCTACATAGGCGTTATACTCTCCCACCTTAAACTGTGGGAGAATGTTGGTGGAAGAAGAGGTTTAATCTTTTTCAATCTTATCGTTATAACGTTTGTAGTTTTTCAAATACTCACTTTCCAGTTTAAGAGCAGTAAACTAACCTTCTATACAACCATTCTCCTCTTTCTTACCTCCTTCCTTTTAGAGCTGTTCTACTATGGAAAGAGGAGGAGAGTCTCTCCTTTCATAAGGACGAAAAAGCTGTTGCACAGTTCAGCAGGTTGACTATTTTTAATTAAAAAAGCGGGCGTAGCTCAGGTGGTAGAGCATCAGCTTCCCAAGCTGAGGGTCGCGGGTTCGAGTCCCGTCGCCCGCTCCATCAACGGAAAGTAAATTGGAGTTAGAAAGGGAAAGAAAAATAGATGTTATATTCCTGCTGTTATCCCTAACCATCCACCTGTTGGTTCTCTCCTACATTTCCCTTCATGAGGTATTTTCGGGTAGAGTTTATCAAGTTGTTAGTTCCGTTCCACTTTCATTCGATACGGACGTTGATTCACAGTTAATAGGCCTAAAGTCGGTAAGGGGTAGTAGAAATGGAGGGACAGAACTAAGAAAACCTTCCATTTCAAGGGGAGAGGTCTCAAAACAGAGGAAAAGGAGAGGCGGAAACCCCATAGTTTCGAAAAGAAAAACGGGAGCTACAAAGTCATCATCAAACTTCTCCTACGGAGGGAGCTCCTACTACCGGAGAGTTACCCTTTTAGGTAAGGGGGAGGGAAATAGCCTTTTGAAACTCTCGGCTGATATTTTAGAAGGTTCTAAAAGTAATCCCGCCATAAAAGCCTCCTCCATTGCTCCCTATCTTATCTATGTAAGGGATTCAATTATGAAAAACTGGAAAGTTCCTTACTATGGGAAGAGGAAGAAGGGTGAAAGAACAACAGTTGTTCTAACCCTAAGGAGGGACGGAACAGTAGATGAACTTTTAATTAAGGAAATTTCGCCCGACATCACCTTTAACAGGTCTGCCGTATCTGCCATATACTCCGTTGGCAGATTTAAGCCCTTCCCTAAAGGGATAAAACAGGAAAAAATTAGGTTGAAGGTGAGCTTTGAGATTAAGTAACCCAGAGTTCCTCTTTAGAGTTTCCTCTTTATGGGTGAGGACCCTTAGAATTGAAAAAATATTCCTCTCGGAACCCAAATTTCCGTCAATTGTTGCCTTCTGGCACGGAAGAATGTTTCTATTACCCTTTGCCCTTAAGGAGTATTCAGATAAGGTTGCTATTTTAATAAGTAGACACAGGGACGGAGAACTCATTTCAAACATAGTTGGGAAAATGGGATTTAAAACAATTAGAGGTTCTACAGGTGTAGGAAAGGGGGGAGAGAGAGCTTTTCTGAGGATGGTTGACTGGCTTGAGAAAGGAGGAGTAGTTGCTATAACTCCAGACGGTCCAAGAGGACCGGTAGAGGTTGTTAAGAGAGGAATAGCAAAACTTTCAATGAAAACAGGAGTTCCTATCTATCCTCTAACCTTTTCCTCAAGTAGAAAAATTCACCTTAACTCCTGGGATAGGTTCTTAATTCCTCTACCTTTTTCAAGGTGTAAGGTTGTTTTAGGGAAACCCATACTTCCCGAGAAATTTAAAGATGAAGAGAGTTTGAGAAAAGAAGTAGAATTAAAGCTTCGAAGTTTAATCCGAAAGGTGGATAGGGGTGAACTATGAGTAATGTAATCGCAGTTATCTCGGATTACGGACTTAAGGACCATTACGTTGGAACGGTTCACGGTGTTATCTATCAGAACAATCCGGAAGCTAAAGTAATAGACATTACCCACTTTGTCCGCCCATTTGACGTTGTTGATGGAGCTCTAAAATTGAAGTGGTCCTACAAATACTACCCAATCGGGACCGTTTTCCTGTGCTTGGTTGACCCAAACCCTAAGGATGAACTGATAATCGTCACGACCGAAAAGTACTTCGTCGTCTGTCCAAACAACGGAATAGGTAGCTTAATGTTTGAGGAAGAACCGGCAGGGAGTGTCTATAGAATAACGGCAGAGCACTACTTTATCAGTGGCCTTGGAAACTTCAGGGGTAGGAATCAGTTAGCCCCCATTGCCGCTGAGCTTGCAAGGTTACAGTCTCCAATTTACTTAGGGGAGGAGGTTGAAATTGGTAAACTCAAGAGGTTTAGGTTGCCCGACCCTCAAAGATTGGGAGAAAATATGTATGAAACCCTTGTCCTTGACGTTGATTACTTTGGGAACCTAATTCTCAATTTCAGATACCAAGGTTCTCTGCCGAAGGAGGTCGAAATAAACGGGGTCAAGATAACAAACTCCTCCGAAACGTTTAGGGGAGAAAGGAAGGGAGAATTGTTCGTTTCTGTTAATCCTGAAAACTACCTTCAAGTAGTTGCATACATGGGAAATGCCTCAAAACTTTTGAATGCCACGAGGGGAACAAAGGTAAAAATCTCCTTTTAGGGAAGGATAAATGTGGGACGAGGTTTTTGACGTTATTGTTGTTGGAGCCGGACACGCAGGATGTGAGGCAGCCTTAGCAGCAGCAAGAATGGGATGCAAAACTGCTCTCTTCACAGTTAACGTTGACAGAATTGCTGAGATGTCCTGTAACCCTGCCATTGGAGGAATTGCAAAGGGAACAGTTGTGAGGGAGATTGATGCCCTTGGTGGGGAAATGGCAAGAAACATAGATGAAACGGGAATTCAGTTTCGGATTCTCAATAAGAAGAAGGGACCTGCCGTTAGAGCTCCAAGGGCTCAGGCCGACAAGGAGGCCTACAGAAAGAGAATGAGGCAGGTAATTGAGGAAACCGATAACTTAGAGGTTATCCAGCAAATAGTTGATGATATATTAGTTGAAGATGGAAAGGTAAAGGGAGTAGTTACCCATATAGGAGCAAGGTACGGAGCAAAGGCCGTTGTTGTAACGGCTGGGACATTTTTGAGGGGAAAAATCTTTATAGGCTTTCAGGAGTTTGAAGGGGGGAGAATGTGGGAGCCCCCTGCAAACAAGCTTTCAGAGTTTTACGAGAGAAACGGCTTCAGGGTAAGTAGGCTTAAAACGGGAACTCCGACAAGAATAGATGGGAGGACTATAGACTTTTCAAAGATGGAGAAGCAGGACGGTGATGAACCTCCTCCTTTCTTCTCCTACTGGACTGAACCAAGGGAAATTGAGCAGATTCCCTGCTGGCTAACCTACACAACCCCTGAAACCCATAGAATAATAAGGGAAAACCTACATCGCTCTCCAATGTATGGAGAGTGTAAGCTTATAAGTGGTGTTGGTGTCAGGTACTGTCCATCAATTGAGGACAAGATTGTCAAGTTTCCAGAGAAGGAGAGACACCACGTTTTTGTTGAACCTGAAGGAAGGGACACAGTTGAGTTCTACCCAAATGGAACGTCAACGAGCCTTCCCTACGATGTTCAGGTTCAGATAATCCGCTCAATTCCAGGGCTTGAAAGTGCAGAAATCATTAGACCTGCCTATGCCATAGAGTACGACTTTATAGACCCTACCCACCTCTACCCTACACTTGAGACAAAGCTGATTAAAGGGCTCTTTAACGCAGGTCAGGTAAACGGAACGACAGGCTACGAGGAGGCAGCCGGACAAGGTATAGTTGCAGGAATAAATGCTGCTCTCTATGCATTGGGCAAAGATGAAAGGTTCGTTTTAGGAAGGGATGAGGCATACATAGGGGTTATGATTGATGACCTTGTAAATAAGGGAGTGAGGGAACCCTACAGGCTCTTTACGTCGAGAGCTGAGTACAGACTCCTTTTAAGGTACGACAATGCAGACTACAGGCTTGCAAAGTACGGCTACAAATTCGGACTTTTAACGAGGGAACAGTACGAAAGGGTAGAGAAAAAGTACGAAACTGTGAAGGTGTTTATTGAGAAGCTCAAAGAGGTAAAGCTAAAACCTCATGAGGTAAATCCAGTTTTAGAAAGGAACGGTTCAACACCAATTAGTGAGAGTAAGAGTGCTTATGAGCTTTTAAGAAGGCCGGAAGTAAAATTTGAAGATATCGTCAGGCTTATTCCGTTTGAACTATCTGTTGATGATAAAAAGCTCCTAAAGGAAATTCTTGAGGAAGTGAAGATTGAAATCAAGTATGAGGGTTACATAAAAAGGCAGTTAGAAGAGGTTAGGAAGTTTAGAAAATTGGAGAACATAAAAATTCCAGAGGATTTTGACTACGACGTGGTTCCCATCTCTGTTGAGGAGAGACAGAAACTAAAGGAATTTAAACCGTTAACGTTAGGACAGGCTGCAAGGTTGGAAGGAATAAGGCCTGCCTCAATTCCCATCCTGGCAGTCTACATAGAGAAGTGGAAGAGGGGAGAGTTACGTTGAGCAGGTTAAGGGAGCTCTGCCAGCTAAACGGAATCGAAATCTCTGATGAGGACGTTAAAAAGTTTGACATTTACAGGGAGCTCCTTAAAAAGTGGGGAAGGAGAATCAATATAACCTCAATTCTCAGTGACGATGAGATAGAGGAAAAACACTTTTTTGACTCTCTTTTAGGAATGAAGGCCTTTGAATTGGCAGGGCTACAAATTCACGGTAAAAGGTTCTGCGATGTGGGCTCCGGCGGAGGATTTCCCGGAGTTCCTCTCTCTATAGTAGTAAAGGATTCTCAATTTACCTTGGTCGAGCCAAGAAAAAAGAGGTGTGTTTTCTTAGAGGAGGTTGTTAGAAGGCTAAAACTGAAAAATGTAGAGGTTCTATGTTCAAGGATAGAGGACATCAATCACGAGTTTGATTTCCTCTTAATGAGGGCAGTAGAGGACCCGAAAAGTGCCGTTAAACTCACAAAACACCTCTTAGAGAGGGGAGCTATCCTCTGTATCTACAGGGGCAAGGAGAAATTTAGTGAAGAAATCCCTGGATACTATGTTAAAGAGATAATAGTAGAATCTAAAGGAATAAATTTTTTAAGGAGGTTCCTATTTATTAAAAAACAGAGTTAAATTTTCTCCTCAACAACTTCGCCGTAAGGCTCTAACTCCGTAAATATCTGCCCCTGAAACTTGAAGAACTTACACCTTGGGTCCAACCAGCAGTTTGGAGGAAGCCCTGCCTTCATGCAGGTTTGAGACAGAAACTCTGTTTCGTTCCATCCCCACTCAACAGGAACCTGCGGAAGTAAAAGTCCACTTGCAAATCCACACCTAACAATTAGTCCGTCCCTTCCTACCTTTATCCTGTTTGGAAGTTCCTCAGGTGGTGCATCTATTGGTTCAGGAGGCGTTAGTACGGTTACCTCAAAAACTAAATTTGGTAGCTCCTCAGGTCTAACAGGGTAGAACCTCGGGTCTCTTGTAGCTGCCGATATAGCGGCATCTATAGTAGCCAAAACCAGGGGCATTACCGGTTCTGGGTAACCTATGCATCCGCGAAGTTCCTTTCCGGGAAATGTCTTTATCGTAACGAAAACTCCCCTGTTTTCGAAGAGCTCCGGTGGGGTATTTTCAGGTGGAGCTATCTTAACTCCACTCTTTAGGTACTCTTCAACGGCAGCCCTTGAAAGTTTAACTAAGAAACTTCCCTTTTCTATATCCAAAAGCATCTCTCCCTCCTCATTAAATTAATTTAAAACCTAAAGATAAATTTAAAAAGAGCCATTCCTAAGAGTGTTGCAGATAAACAGAGAAAAACGTTTAAAAGGATGTTAATTAGAGCGGTAAACCACATTCCTTCCTGAATCAAGACTGTTGTTTCGTAACTGAACGTTGAAAAGGTTGTGAGAGCTCCCAAGAATCCTGTTATAAAAAAAGCCTTCCACTCTGGGGCTATGAGGTTTTCAAATAAGAGAACCAATAAGCCAATGAGAAAACTTCCTAAAACGTTAACTGTAAGTGTTCCAACGGGAAATGTTGTTCCTGCCAACTTCTGGGCAAATCCTGATATAAAGAACCTTGAGAGAGCTCCAAAAAAACCGCCAAGTCCTACGTAGAGCCACGTCAATTTACACCTCTATCTCCTCAAGTAGTCTTTCTGTTACTACGTTTAAAACCCTATTCCTCGTTTCGTCAAAGTCGATATTTTCAACTACGGGAATGTTCTTCTCTTTAGCCTTTTCGTACAAAAACTCCTGTATTTTTCTTATTGCCTTAAAATTTTTAAGGTACTTCTTGCTCGTTCTCTGGGAGCTCTTTTCCCTTGATTTAAACCTCCCCTTATGTATCTCCTCGTCTAAAGTTGACAGAATGATGTGAACTATGTGAGCTTTGTCCTTAAACTTCTCTGCAAATCCAGGGATGAGGTGAATTCCTTCAACTATAAGGCTGACGTTTTCCTTGATAGCCCTGTTTATTATTGCATTAACTCCAGTTAGAACCTTCTCCGATTGGTCTAAAAAGCCGTAGATAATTCTCTCTTCCTTTTTAGTTTTAGGAAGCTGAGGAAGAAACTCACCTGCCTCGTAGGACGAAACGTGAATTGAAGGAACTAAGTCCTTAGAGACCATTTTTCTCATAACTTCCCTTATTGAATCTGTTGAGGCAGTCCTGTTTATCTCTAAAACTCCCGAAAGTTCCGAGGCAAGCTTTGACTTTCCTACTCCAGTAGCTCCACCAATGAGGATAATTATAGGCTTTTCCAACTTCTTTGCCTTTCTCCAAAGTAAATATCTCTTTGAGAACTCCTCTCCCAACTTTTTCTTTAAGAGTTCTGCTGTAATTGAGCGGAGCTCCGAACGGGTAACCTTGTACTTTCCCCTCTTTTTTAGTGTATCGTGAACCTCCTTTGCTATTTTAAAAGCCTCGTTTACATCAACCCCTGCAGACATTATTGAACCTGCAAGGATTCCCCTTGAGAATGGAACGAACGTCTTTCCACACTCCTCGCAGACTAAAACCTGTCTTTCCCTGACTAAGAGTTTGTACTTGTTAGCAACTTTCTTTCCAAACTTTCTCTTTAAAACGGAATAAACTAACTCAACCAATTCATTGATTGAAATTGTTCCCTTGAACTTCGAGGCAACAGAGTCTGCAACCTTGTAGGCATCCTCAACAGAGAGTCCCGTTTTTATGAGGGAGCGAACGAGAACCCCCTTTGAAAAAGGATACTTTTCCCCAGAATCATCAACTACAAATCTCTTCTTCTTTGCCATTTTCTACGGAACTTCCTTACATTTTTTAAGTGTTGATTATACATCCTTGAAAATACATGACCTCCTTCACCGTTTGCAACAAAGTAGAGGTAGTCAACGTTAGCTGGATAGAGTGCTGCTTCAATCGATTCAAGAGAAGGATTACAGATGGGATGAGGAGGGAGTCCTCCTACAACGTAGGTGTTGAAAGGGGACTTAACCTCCAAATCCTTATAGGTTAAGTTTTTCTTAAAAATACCCTTAAGTTTCAAAGAGTAGATAACTGTTGGGTCACACTGAACTTTCATCCTCCTTATTAACCTGTTGTAGATTACTGCGGAAATTAGAGGTTTTTCCTCCGAAATTGAGGTTTCCTTCTCAACAATCGAGGCAACAGTTAGAACTTTATTTTTATCGATTTCCTTAAGAGCTCTCCTTACCTTTTCAGGAGGAGTGTAGTTCTTCATAAGCTTACTCAGTTCCTCCTTCATTCTTTTAACCGTTATCTCAATCGCCTGTTTGCAGTCTGAACTTTCGTTTATGTAGTACGTGTCAGGAAACATGTAACCATCAAGGGACGGTACTTCTAACTTCCTCAAAAACTCCCTACTTTTTGACAGTTTTAAAACTTCCCCCTTCCTGCAGATTCCGGACTTTGACATTAAAGAATCAAGAATAAAGACATCGGAACCGGGAGGAACTGTGAACCTCTTCAGACAGGGACTTCCCTTTGTAAGTTCCTCTAAAATTTCAGTTGGACTTTTAACCCCTCTTATCTTGTAACATCCCGCCCTAATTTGAATTCCTTTTAATCTTCCCCAGTAGTAGAGAAGCTGTGGATGTTCCACAACGTTAAATTCTTTAAGTCTTTCGGTAACCTCCTTTAGACTCTCTCCCCTATCTACTCTAATTTCCAAATTGACCTTTCTGTTTGAGGAAATTTCCCTATCTATTACTAGGGAGGCGGGAATTAAGAGAATGAGAAGAAAAAGCGGAAGGAGAAAGAGTCTCCTCAATCGGAGCTCCTCAAAACACAGCTAAGCCTCTGAAGTGCCGTAAAGTTCGAGAGAACTGCTAAGAGGAACAGTGACTCTTCAACAAATCCTGAAATTAACCCGGCTATCATTAGAATAATTCTCTCCGGTCTCTCCAACAGTCCTATCTTGCAGTCGATTCCAAGGGACTCTGCCCTTGCCCTTGCATAGCTTGTTGAGAATGAGCCAATTATGGAGAAAAGGGAAGATAGGAGGAGAATCTCACTTCCCGTTCTGTGTCCCAAGTACAGAAGACCCGCCAGTGGAAAGAAATCCGCATACCTATCCAAGAATGAATCCAAAAAGGCTCCTCTTTTTGTGGTTCTTTCCGTAGTTCTTGCCAGAATTCCGTCAAAAACGTCACAGAGTCCGGAAAAAATTAAGGTTATCGTTCCTGTAATTAAGCTTCCTGTCGAAAGAAAATAGCCAGACACTGCTGAGAGGAGAAATCCGGTAAGGGTTACCGTATTTGGAGAAATTCCTAAATTTCCTAAACCCTTTGCAAAGGGTTTTAGTATTTCCTGGGTCTTTTCCTTTATTCCTGAAGAGCTTATCATTTTAACCCTAACCGTGTTTTTCCAAATTATAAACCATTTTGCTTTTACCGAATTTTTCATAATTTAATCTGAGATAAACTATTGGAGGAAGTGATGGAAGAAAAATTATCAAGAGAGGAACTCATTGAAGTTGTAGCAACTCTTTTAGAGGAAGAGGGATTTGAAATCTACGAACCTAAAGCAGAGGGAGAGGAGTACATTCCAGACATTTTAGCCGTATTTGAAAACGAGGAAGGAGAAAGACAGCAGATTGCAGTTCAGGTTGAGGCCTGTGATACTCTAAAAAGTGAAGAAGCAGAAAAGAGAGCAAAGGCAATTGCGGAACACTGTAGAAGGTCAGGAGAGGGATTTATACTTGTTGTTCCTATAGAGTGTGAGGATTTAGGAAATCAGAAGTTTGAGGAGTGGGGACTTTCCGACGTTGCAGAATTTGTTCCCGTAGGAATAGAGTTTGAGGAGGAGGAAGAGGAGTAGTTGGAGAGGTATTATTCCTTTTCCAGATACCTAAAAGAAACCTTTGGAGAAAAGGTTTTCAGGGTAACGGTTGATGCAGGTTTTACATGTCCAAACAGGGATGGAAGTAAGGGAACCGGGGGGTGTATTTACTGTTACTCCGGTTCCGATTACGACGTTGAAAAGAGGAAGAAGAGCGTAGAGAAACAGATAAAGGAGGGAATAGAGAGGGTAAAGAGAAGGTATGAAGCGGAGAAAATTTTGGTCTACTTTCAAGCCTATACAAACACTTATGCTCCCGTTGAAGTTTTAAAGCCCATCTACGACACAGTAAGAAAGTTTCACCAGGTAGTTGGAATAATTATCGGAACGAGGCCTGACTGTATTCCTAATGAAACGTTGGAGTTGATTAACAGCTATACAAATGACTATCTTGTCTGGATAGAGTACGGTCTTGAGAGCTCCCACTTTAAATCCCTCAAGTGGATGAACAGAGGGCATGGAGTTTCAGACTTTATCGATGCCGTTCTGAGGACGAGAAAGTTTCCCAAAATTAAGATATGCTCCCACGTTATTTTAGGCCTTCCTACAGAAGAGTACGAGGATATGATGGAAACTGCAGACTTTATTGCCTCCCTAAGACTTGATGGAGTGAAAATTCACCCCCTCCACGTAATAAAGGGAACTAAGTTGGAGGAAATTTACCTCAACGAGAGATTTGAGCTCCTATCCCTTAGCGAATACGCTGATTTGGTCGTTGACTTTGTAGAGAGACTCCCAAGAAAAACGGTGGTTCAAAGAATTACAGGAGAGGCTCCTGAGGATATTTTGATTGGCCCTGAGTGGTGTAACCACAGGGAGAAAAACAGGGTAATAAACCTCATAAGGAAGAGATTTGAGGAGAGGGATACCTATCAAGGGAAAAAATGTAGGTTTTTGGAGGAACTGTGAGGATAACTGGAAAGACAGCCGTTTACGGAATTATAGGATATCCCGTAAAACACTCACTCTCCCCCATTATGCAGACGGCCGCATTTGAGGAGTTGGGAATTGATGCAGTTTACGTTCCATTTGAAGTTAAACCTGAAAATTTGAAAAGTGCAGTTGAAGGATTAAAAGCTTTAAACGTTAAAGGTTTTAACGTAACTGTCCCTCATAAGGAAAAGATAATTGAGAATTTAGACTTTCTCTCTGACGAAGCAGAGGTTATTGGAGCTGTCAATACAGTAAAAAATGAGGAAGGAAAATTAACAGGTTACAACACAGATGCCGAGGGTTTCATTCGCTCTCTAAAGGAAGAAGGTGTTGACGTTAAGGGAAAGAGGATTTTGATGTTTGGGGCAGGAGGAGCTGCAAAGGCAGTTGGATACTCCCTTTTAAGGGAAGGAGTTAAGTTTTTAAATGTTGTAAACAGAAACTTTTCAAGGGCTAAACAATTGGGGGATTTACTGGGAAAGTTTGGAAACGTTCTAATCTATCCGCTAAAGGAAGGAACCGTAGAGATTCTCCTTAAAGATGTTGATTTAATAGTAAATACAACATCCGTTGGATTGAAGGATACGGACCCCCACCTCTTTGACTACTCAAAAATTCCAGAAGGAGTGGTTGTTGTTGATATCATCTACAATCCCCCTGAAACGCCTCTACTAAAAGCGGCAAAGGAGAGAAATTGTAAGGTAATAAATGGACTTGGAATGTTGGTTCATCAAGGAGCAGTGGCCTTTGAGATTTGGACTGGGGAAAAATCACCCGTTGAGAAAATGAGGAAGGTCTTAGAAGAGGAGCTCTATGGATAACCTCTTAAAGGAGTTTGTTAACTCCGAGGTCTGGCACCTGTACGAGCCCTACGCTATCTCCCTTCTCCTGGGTGGTTTAATAGGAGTTGAAAGGGAGTTTAAAAAACAGAGGGAACACAAGATATTTTTTGGTGGCGTAAGGACTTTCATTCTCATTTCACTATTGGGGACTCTTTCAGGAGCCCTCTCTCAGCACTTCGGCCTTCCCGTTGTTTTCATTTCGTTATTGGCACTTTCAGGACTCATAGGAATCTCTCTAATTTTGGAGAGAGCTCCGGGACTCACGTCGGAGATATCGGGTCTTCTAACTTTTCTTATAGGGCTTCTCTGCTCAAATAGAAACTATCAGTTAGCATCATTCCTATCAATTTCTCTCCTCTTTGTTCTCTCATTTAAGGAGCAGATGCACAAGTTTGTAAAACACCTCACTCTGGAAGACCTGTATGCCTTTTTAAAGTTTGCAGCAGTCACGTTTGTTGTTTATCCCTTACTTCCAGATAAAGCTTTTTACGGGGTCAATCCGAGAGAAGTCTGGACAATGGTCGTCGTAATTTCAGGAATAGACTTTTTAGGTTACGTTCTAACTAAAATTGCCGGTGAAAGGGGAGTTGTAATAACTGGCTTGATAGGTGGGCTTGTTTCAAGCACTGCCGTAACTGCAACCTTTTCTCCACTTTCAAAAATTAATCCTCATCTCTTAAGGGAGTATGCCTCTGGAATTGTAGGAGCTTCGTCAATTATGTTTCCAAGGATGGTAGTTTTGGCTTCAGTTGTAAACCTCAAATTTGCAAAGTACCTATTAATTCCCTCACTGACGGCATTTATTTTAGGAATAGCTTACTCCTACGTTATCTCTAAACATAAAACCCAGAACAGAGCCAACGTTAAGGTTACGAACCCATTTGAACTTTCAACTGCAATTAAGTTCGGCCTCTTTTACGCACTTATACTGTTCCTGGCAAGAAATGCTATAAAATACTTTGGAAACTATGGTCTATACGTAGTTGCATCGATTTCCGGTCTTTCTGATGTTGATGCAATCACACTTTCAACGGCTAAGCTGTACAGTTCGGGTATAGTTGAAATATTTGCAGGTATCTTTGCCGTTTTGCTTGCTGCTTTCGTTAATACCGTATTTAAGTGGTTCTTGACAGGATTTATGGGGACTAAGGAGCTCTTTAAACTTACTGCTCCCGGCTTTATACTCCTTGCCGTTGGTGAAGTACTGGGTCTTGTTGGTCTTATTATGTATTCAAAACCTTGAGAAGAACGAATCCCCCCGCAGAACGGAGGGATGGAAATTACTGGACAGGATAAACACTTACAAACTTTTTGTTTCTCCTTGTTTCAAACTTAACTACTCCATCAATAAGAGCAAAAAGGGTGTAATCGCTCCCCATACCTACGTTTTGACCGGGGTGAATAGAAGTTCCTCTCTGCCTTACGATGATATTTCCAGCTTTAACAATTTGCCCGTCATGCCTTTTAACTCCGAGCCTCTTTCCAATTGAGTCCCTACCGTTTTTGGTAGAACCCATACCTTTCTTATGTGCCATAACAAACCTCCAATTAGCTTACAATTTCGTTTATTTGGAGCTCCGTAAAGTGTTGACGGTGACCGTACTTCCTCTGATAGTGCTTTTTAGCTTTGTACTTGAAAACGATAATTTTCTTACCCTTTCCGTGTCTCACAACTGTAGCTTTAACCTTTGCTCCCTTTACCTCAGGTCCTACCTTTACCTCTCCGTTGTCTCCCCTGACCATGAGAGCTTCAAGTTCAACCTCGGAACCTTCAGGTAGGTTGATTTTCTCAACCTTTAAAACCTGACCAGGTTCCACAACGTACTGTTTTCCACCTGTTCTGATTACAGCATACATATTACTACCTCCACTAGGGGTTAAAAGTAGGGCATAATTTATAACATTGTAACGGGGTAGGTCAACCTTAAGTGTGTTGAAGTTCAGAAAGAAGGTGGACACCCTAAAATAAGATTTGAACTCCAACAAAAGGAGGTGTCCACCAATGAAACAATTAAAGAAATTCAAAGGAACATCCCTGCACATATCAAATACACCCTTCAAAAAAACAATCAAAAGAGGAACGAAAATAAAAACCAAACTCGACCTAACAAAAGACCCAAACGTGAGAAAAAGACTTAAATGGATTCAACACTACGAAAAACACCAAAATGCAAGACTAACCTGCAGATACTTCGGAATAAGTCCAACTACCTTCTACAAATGGAAAAATAGATACAAAAAGTACGGTTTAGAAGGCCTCAAAGACAGAAACAAAAGACCCCACAGAGTAAGACAACCTCAAATAGAACCTGAACTTGAATTCCTCATAATCACAGTAAGGGAAAAATTCCCTACCTGGAGCAAAGAAAAAATATCAGTCTTTATAGAAAAATACCTCGATATAAAAGTCTCTCCTTCAACCATCTACAGAGTTTTAAAGAGAAACAATCTGATAGAAAGAACCAGAAAACTCACATGGAACTTTAAGAAAAGAAAACAAATAGGGAAAAAGAACCGCACCAGAAAAGGACTTAGAGCCGATAAACCCGGAACAGTCCTCATAGACGTCAAATACCTCTACTGGTGCGGAAAAACCTTCTACCAGTTTTCAGCAATAGATAAATTCACCAGAATAGGCTTTGCAA